>CAZDHC010000069.1:0-18231 GCA_964505225.1 uncultured Bdellovibrio sp.
TAATCTTTTTGCCAAAGATTTTAATTCATCAATGGAAGTAGTCGGCGTTAAGTCGAAATCACAAAAACTTTTAAAGAGTTCAGCAATGGTCACTCTTTTGAAATTTTCTGTAGCAAACCCTAAAAAGTCCAAAAGGTGCAAACAGTCCTGCATAATTTGATCAAGGCCCTGATAGCTTCGATACCACTCGAGCATTTGAAATTCGGGCTGATGCCTTTCGGTGATTTCTCCATTGCGAAAACAATTTTTGATTTCAAAAATATTCTCGTAACCAGCTGACAGAAGTTTTTTAAGATGCAATTCGGGACTGGTCGGTAAATATAGCTTTTTCTTTTGGCTCCCCACTGACAATTCGGTCGAGAACAAATCTAAAAAAGGTTCAGTACCTGGACAAGTCACCAGGGTTGGCGTTTGCGCCTCAGAAAAACCCTTACCTTTAAAAAAAGTTCGCACTTGTTCTAAGAATTGAAACCACTGGGCTTGAATTTTTGGATTTGAATTCAAGTTTAGCTTTGGCCCAAGTGCTGGGGCTAAAAGCTGTATTTCAGTGATCTGACCCGTTATATGTTCAGACAATTTCAAACCGACTATGTCATCGACTTTTAAGATTTGTGTGAGATCGTGAGAAGAAAGAACCTCAGTTTGAATCTGAACCTTAGGCTGCAGAGTCCATGAGCCCTTTTGAGCGATTGAAATTTGAGATGCGCTGATGCTTTCGATTCGCCCGGCGATTTTAAAATCATCGCCAAGCGTAGGGTATGATATCCACTTAAAATTTAAAAACTGGTCGCGCTTCATTGAACGTCGTTAAACTACAGAGAAAGAAGTCCGTCAAATAACATAAGCGCAGGACCTTCGAAAATGCCCCCAGCTCCACGCACTGTTGTGTGAATCTTGGCGCAGCGAACCTTAGAAGACAATGAAGTGCTGACCGAGCCGGTGCGAACTGCAGTGCTTTCCTGCGACGCGCTTGTACCGATCGGCGATGCCACCCAACCAAGTTTGACTAGATCCATCCAAGAAAGCATGCCACGACTTCGTAAAGCACCTAAGACTTTGCCAACTGATGACCGAGCAATGCCTTTTCCCAAAGACGAAGCCGTTTCAGTGCTGCCCGCATCTTTTAGTGATTTATCCAAAATCACTAAGCCACGGTTAAGCGCGATAAATGTATAAGGAAAACGAATTCCAAAATCCATCGCCCAAGTCGACCACTGATCAAACCCTTGGTAGTCCATTTTTCCGGATTTGATTTTTTCAATTCTTTGATAAACAGCTTCAGTAAATTTTTCTTTAGAAACCTGATTGCTCTCTTTGTCACTTAATGACCACATCATTTCTGCGATGATATCGGCACGATTAAGCTCTAGACCTGCGCCTAAAGTTAAGATGTCCATTTGCATCTGTTTAGATACAACTCCACCCATTCCAAAATCCAAAACTGCCAAGTTGATCGCTGGATCAGTCACCTGAACCATAAAGTTTCCTTGGTGCATGTCCGAATGGAAAAAGCCTGATTTGAAAAGCATTTCCTCAACCCACATTTTAGTCACTTGCTCGATGATCACTTTTTTAAGATCTGGAATGCTTTCTTGGTAGTAAGCCGCTTCTTTGTCCAACTTCGTACCGATCACCAAGTCTTGAACCATCAACTTAGAACCTTTGCTATCCCCGCTACGACCATCGTAAATTCCCGGAACTGAAACTTCGATGATATTTTTGTAGCCTTGACCTTTGAACATCAATTCTCGAGTGTAGACCTCTTTGCCGATGCGCTGACGATCCTTAGTTGCCTCTAGATCCAACTCATCAGTCACAGTTTTATTAAGATCGCTCACCACAGGAGCCATCTTTGGAAGACCAGCTTTTTTAAATCTTGGGTCTGCATCCATGATCGGAGCAATCTCACTTAAGATTCGATAGTCTTCTTTGACTCGTTTTTCAATTTCAGGTTTTAGAAATCGGATCACAACATCTTTTGGTCCGCCGCTGGTTTCAATTTGTCCTTTATGAACCTGCGCCATGGTGCCTGTTCCCAAAGCTGAAGTTTCATAATTGATCCACTGATAGCGCTCTCTTTCAGCTTCAAACAAGTCTTTTACAATCGCCGCTGGGATGGGATTAGCTTTAGACTCTAGCTGTTTAAAAGTCTTTAAAAGCTCTTCGCTGATACCCGCATCGCGAGCCACAACCTGCAAAAGCTTTTGAAATTGAGGCCCACTGTTCATCACCATCAACTCGAACTTCTTTTGTGAATCGGCATTTAAGTCATTGCCAAGAAATTGCGAAATGATTTGTTTTTGTGAAGATAGACCCAAGCGACCAAAATACTCTTTGATCACAGTGCCTAAAAATAAAGAAGTCACTGGATCTTGGCTTTCCATTTTTCCACTGGCTGACATCACTTCACCAGTCTGTTGGATCATTTTCATTTGAGATTTCAGCATATCACTTGCTTTTGAAAAGCCCTGTAAAATCCAAGTGCGCTTTTGACCTTTGGTGATTTTCCCTTTGGTCGCAGCTGCTATCAAAGTATCTGTATTGATCGTCATATCAGTCAACTGACTATAAGATGGATCCTGCTGTGCTTTCTTTTGAAGTTCTCGATGCTGATGATTGATAAATCCATTGATTTGCTCTTGCAACTTCACATTCGGAAGCCCTGCCGCAGTCATCCCGCGAATCACAACCGGACCACGCAGCTGACCTTTTTCAATCAAAGACATATCAGATTCAAGTGAATAGGATTGAGGCCATGGCCCTTGATAAGCCTTTAAAAATTCAGCAAAGTTCGTCACATCAATCTGCTTGGCTTCAAGTGCATTGTACTTTTCAAAAGTTTTTTCGAAACGATCCGCGATCTCCATTTGTTTTTTATTGGACTCGCCAGCACCGGCTAGAACGTAGGTCATCACCAAACGTTGTTCGTAAGAAAGAAACAAGGGCTTTTCTGTTCGAGTTCCCGCCAAAGCCGAAGTGATCGACGATAGAACTATTGAAAGAACCCAAAAGATCCCCAATAAACCGATTCCAACTTTTTTCAACATCTTGTGCACCACAAACGCTCCCATTTCTTGAACAAAAACCAACGTACGTACCGAAATTAAAATCCGAACTACTGGCCACTAAGCAGGAACCGCGCCGTTTCAGCGGGATTCGGGATGAGTAAAATACGTTAATTATATTAGGTACTTAAGCAGCGCTGCCGATTCGGTTTAGGCCAAAAAACTGACAAACAAGTCGACAAGTCATGTAAAGAACTCAAGAACCTCTTCTTTCTGAAATCACGTTGCCCCAGGCTACTTTTAGCGTCTCCACCCGCTCGTCATTGCCCCCTATTTTTGCCTGTGTTAGACCTCTGCAATGGAAACTACACTGCATATACCTTTATTTGAAAATTCGTCCCTGGGTTCAGCACTCAATTTGCCGGCCTTAATTTCTCGCCTGTCACCTTCTTGCGATTGGATGGGTCTTCGGTATTACGAAGAAAAAACTCATGAAAGATCTTTTCGCAATGGCAAGCCCGAAACCAACTCGGTTCTTTTTGATCGCGGAGTCATGATCGAAGTTCTTTGCGATGGCCACTTTGGCTATTCAGGCACTTCCAATTTATCTTCATCGGGAATTGATCAAGCATTTCAAAAAGCCATTGCGCTGGCCAAAGCTGGAGCTAAAAATAAAATCCACTCATTTGGTATCAATTCAAGACCGAAAGCTGTTGGCTATTATCGCACTCCTTATTTTCAAAATTTAGATAGCGAAACTTTAAGTCAATTTTCCGAGACTTTGCGCCTTTGCTCGGAAAAATTAAAGATCAGTGACAAAATCGTCACGGCTCTGGCTGCGGCGCGAATCGTCGAGACCACAATTCATTTTGTGAGTTCAAATGGTTCCGACACTCGCCAAGAATTTTTGATGGTTTCTGGAAACTTCAGTGCAACCGCACAAGAGGGAACCGAATCACAAACCAGAACTGCCAATGGCAGCGTCGCTCGCTGTTTGCAATCAGGACTTGAGAGCATAGATCGCAATGAGCTTTTGCCACTTTGTGAAAAAGTCGGCAAAGAAGCTTTAGAGCTTTTGGCTGCACCAAACTGCCCAACAGAAACCATGGATCTTTTGTTGGCGCCAGACCAAATGTTGATTCAAATTCACGAGTCCATCGGTCACCCGCTCGAGATCGATCGAATCTTAGGCGATGAGCGAAACTATGCGGGATGGAGCTTTGTTGAACCCAAAGATTTTGGAACTTTACAATATGGTTCAAAATTGATGAACGTCACTTTCGATCCAACTGTTCCAGGCGAGTATGCAAGTTACGGATTTGATGACGGAGGCGCTGAAGCCAAGCGAGAATTTTTAATTCAAAACGGTAAACTTCTGCGTGGCCTGGGTGGAATCGAATCTCAACTTCGATCGAACCTTCCGGGAGTTGCAAATTTCCGTTCGGCTTCTTGGAATCGTGCCCCGATTGATCGAATGGCCAATATCAATTTAGAACCGGGAACTTCGACCTTAGCGCAAATGATCGCTCAAACGGAAAAAGGCATTTACATGCAAGCGAATACGTCTTGGTCGATTGATGACTATCGCAATAAATTTCAATTTGGTGCCGAGTACGCTCAATTGATCGAGAACGGAAAGCTTACAACGGTCGTTAAAAATCCAAATTACCGCGGCATCACCGTGCCATTTTGGAATTCACTAAAAGCCGTGGGCTCCAATGAAGAAGTCGAAATTTACGGCTCCCCTTGGTGCGGAAAAGGCGAACCAAGCCAAGTGATTCGGGTTGGACATGCGGCTCCGCCTTGTTTGTTTTCTAAAATTGAAGTGTTCGGAGGTCTAACATGAAAAATCAATTCCAACATTTAGGCCAAGCATTGTTCAATGAACTTAAAAACACCGAAGAGCTGAACCTGACCTTGAATGCCGAGGACAATACCTACTTGCGGTTCAATCAATCTAAGGTTCGACAAAATACTTTCGTCAGCCAAAAATTGATGAGCTTAAACTTTCAAAACAAAGGTCGCAAAGTGGCCTTTGATGTGATGCTGACTGGCGATTTGAATGAAGATTTAGGTCTGACTAAATCTTTGTTGCAAAGAGCAAGGCAGGAAATCGAAGTTCTACCTGAAGATCCTTTTGTCACCGCGTTTGAAAATCGCGGAACTTCTGACAAAAACCACAGTGGAAAAATTTTGGACTCGGAAACTGCGATTTCTAATATTGCCGAGGCAACACAAGGCTGTGACTTTGCCGGCTTCTACGCTGGCGGAACCAGTGTCAAAGCCAATCAAAACTCGAAAGGTCAAAGCCATTGGTTTTCAACGGAAAGCTTTTTTGTGGATTATTCTTTGTACACAAAAAATGTCGATGGTGAAAACAAAGCGGTCAAAGGAGTCTATGCCGACAGTCAGTGGCAGCAAAGTCAGTTTGCGAACCAATTGCAGACTTCTAAAAACCAACTTTCACTTTTAACCAAAAAATCAAAATCCTTGGGTGCCGGTGAATATCGAACTTATCTGGCTCCGGGAGCCATTGCCGAAATCGTGGGAATGCTTTCTTGGAATGCACTTAGTTATTCGGCAATGAAAAAAGGCAACTGCGCCTTTACCAAGCTTTATGAAAAACAAAAGACACTTTCACCATTGTTTTCCTTGAAAGAAAATTTTGATTTGGGTCTGACTCCGCAATTTAATTCTTTGGGGGAAATGGCTCCTGACATTTTGCCTTTGATTGAAAAAGGAGAACTTAAAAACATGCTGGTCAGCTCTAGGGCTGAAAAAGAATACGGTGTTAAATCCAACGGTTCTGACTTTGGCGGTTGGGGTTTTGAGTTCCTGCGCTCCCCTGAAATTGCACCGGGTCAGCTAGCCGAAGCGGATGCATTAAAGGCACTGGGAACTGGCTTATATCTAGGAAATTTGCACTATTTGAACTGGAGCGACCCTCCCAATGCGCGTTTCACTGGCATGACTAGGTACGCCTGCTTTTGGGTCGAAAACGGTGAAATCGTTGGTCCAATCAAAGATATGCGATTTGACGACAGCTTATTTCGAGTTTTTGGCTCAGAGCTAGAAGCGGTTACCAAAGAGCAGCACATTGACCCAGCCATTTCGACATACTTCCAAAGGGAAATCGGCGGCAAAAAAATCCCGGGAATGTTGCTCAATAAATTGTCGATCACGCTGTAGTTTTTACTCAAGTGGTCGCATCATTTTTAGGAGGCTTCTTATAGCAGCCAACTAGTGCTATAAGGATATTAAGTCTTAAATTTCAAATTACGACCCAATGGGTTGTTAGGAGTTTTTATGAAATTACAATTATCGGTAGACCTAAAAAAGTTGATTCAAGATGTTCGTGGACCTAAAGGTGTTGCGGCCTTGACTGAAGAATTCAATCGCTTAAGCAAAGAGCTGAGCAAAATCAAAAACGAAGTGAACTTAGCTCAATTGAAAAAAGCTGAAACCAAATACAAAGCTCGCTATCAGACTTTGGTTAAAAAGCTTCAGGTAGTTCAAAAAGATCTTGAGAAAGAAACAACTGCTCAATTTAGCAACGTTAAAAAACAAGCTAAAGAAGTTGAGAAAAACTTAACTCACTTCAAAAAATTAGCGATCAAAGAGAAAGCTAAAATTCAAAAAGCATTCACAGCGAAGGCTGCGACAGTTACGACTAAGAAAGCTGTTTCTAAAAAGAAAGCTGCTCCAAAGAAAAAGACTTCTAAAAAAGCCGCTTCTGCCTCTGCAAACGCTTAATAAAGTTCATCTGATCTGCGTCAAATAAGGGCTTTCCTGCCATAGGACTCTGGCCATCTACGATGGCCATATGTTAGGTTGGCTCCATCAATTAACTCCCAGGAGAATTGCATGGAAAGCCCTCAGTCTTCACAAAATTCATCAGTATCATTTTTCTCAACAAGTTCAGAATTTCAATCTCGACATATTGGACCACGGGATAAAGACATCCAGTCCATGTTGAAAGAATTGGGCTTTGATAATCTCGAGGAAATGGCCACTAAGGTTATTCCAAAAAATATCCGCTCTGCCAATGTTCCAAAAATCGGTTCCGGCATTTCTGAATACGAAATGTTGGCGCAGCTAAAAGCCATGGTTTCTAAAAATAAAATCTATCGCTCTTACATTGGCATGGGCTACCACGACACCATTACTCCAACTGTGATTTTAAGAAATATTTTAGAAAATCCAGTTTGGTATACGGCCTACACCCCTTATCAGCCAGAAATCGCTCAAGGTCGCCTTGAAGCTCTTTTGAACTTTCAAACAATGGTGACTGATTTGACTGGAATGGAAATTTCCAACGCCAGCTTGTTAGACGAAGGCACCGCTGCCGCCGAAGCTATGGCCATGGCTCATAATCTTTGCAAAAATAAATCTGAGACTTTTGTCGCTTCACCAAAACTTCACCCTCATGTTCTTGAAGTTTTAAAAACAAGAAGCGAAGCCTTGGGCTTGAAAATGGTTGTGCAAAATCCAACCGAGTATGATTTTGCTAATCCAGTGTTCGCGGCCATCGTTGCTTACCCAGACACGGAAGGTTTCACAGTTGATTTTCAAAAGTTGACTCAAACAGTTCACGACAAAGGCGCTTTCATGATCGCCGATGTGGATTTGATGTCTTTAGCTCTATTGACTCCTCCAGGGGAATGGGGCGCGGATATGGTCGTTGGTAACACTCAACGATTTGGAGTTCCATTGGGCTACGGCGGTCCTCACGCTGCTTTTTTGGCAACTAAGGATGCACACAAACGATTGATGCCAGGTCGACTTGTCGGTGTCTCGGTAGACGCTCAAGGAAGTCGTGCTTTACGTTTAGCTTTGCAAACTCGGGAACAACATATTCGCCGGGAAAAAGCGACATCGAACATTTGTACTGCGCAAGTTTTGCTAGCCAACATGGCCAGCATGTATGCGGTTTACCACGGTCCCGAGGGCGTGAAGAGAATTGCGACAAGAATTCACTTGATGACAAAAGCTTTGGCGAGCGGTCTAAAAAAACTAAGTCAAAATGTTTCCGAGGGAATCTACTTTGACACTTTGAAAATCACCGGCCTTAATGCGGACTCGGTTATTTCTGCTGCGGAATCTATGGGTATCAACCTTCGTAAACTTGATGCTCAGTCAGTGACAATCTCTTTAAACGAGACGACCACCTTAAAAGACATTGAAGATGTTTTAAAAGCCTTCAACAAAGGTGCGGCTGTTGGATTTTCTGTGACCGAAATGGCTCAGCAACAAAAATTAGATTTGCCAGCGAACTTTACGCGAAAATCTGCCTATTTGACTCATCCTATTTTCAACTCGCATCACTCTGAAGCTGAAATGACTCGTTATATTTATAGCCTTCAGAACAAAGATGTGACTTTGACTCATTCGATGATTCCATTGGGATCTTGTACAATGAAATTAAATGCGACAACTGAACTGATTCCAGTTTCGTGGCCAGAAATAAATAAGATTCACCCCTTTGCTCCAGTTTCCCAGGCTTCAGGCTTAGTCGAAATGATCAAAGATTTAGAATACAAACTTTGCGAAATCACCGGCTTTGCAGCCGTCAGCTTGCAACCCAATGCAGGTTCACAGGGCGAGTACGCTGGCCTATTGGTGATTGAAAAATATCATAAGTCTCGCGGCCAAGGTCATCGCAACATTTGCTTGATCCCAAGCTCCGCTCACGGAACGAACCCGGCTTCAGCCGCAATGGTGAACATGCAAGTGGTGGTGGTTGCTTGTGACAATCAAGGAAACGTGGACATCACAGATCTAAAAGCCAAAGCCACTGAACATAAAGATAAATTGGCAGCCTTGATGATCACCTACCCATCCACCCACGGGGTTTTTGAAGAAGGTATCGTCGAAATTTGTAAAATCATTCATGATAATGGCGGCCAAGTGTATATGGATGGCGCCAACTTAAATGCGCTAGTTGGAATTTGCCGACCTGGAGAATTTGGTCCAGACGTTTCCCACATGAATTTGCACAAAACATTTTCAATCCCTCACGGTGGTGGCGGACCAGGTGTTGGCCCGATTGGTGTTGGCGCTCACTTAAAAGAGTTTTTGCCAACCCATGGAACAATTCCAGAAGCGGGTCCTAAGCAAGGGATCTCGGCTGTTTCCTCAGCACCTTGGGGATCAGCTAGCATTTTACCAATTTCTTGGACCTACATCACTATGATGGGTGCCGAAGGACTTCGTAAAGCGACCTTGACCGCAATTTTAAATGCGAACTACATCGCTAAGAAACTGAATCCTCACTACCCTGTTTTATACAAAGGTAAAGAAGGCCTAGTTGCCCACGAATGTATTATTGATTTGCGACCATTAAAAAAATCTTCAGAGATCGACGTCACGGATGTGGCAAAACGATTGATGGATTTTGGCTTTCACGCGCCAACCATGAGTTTTCCGGTTGCGGGAACTTTAATGATTGAGCCGACCGAGTCTGAGCCAAAAGCCGAAATGGATCGCTTTATCGATGCTATGATTCACATTCGTAAAGAAATTCAAGCTGTCGAAGATAAAAAGTTGGATCCAAAAAACAATCCACTTGTGAACGCTCCTCACACAGCCAACGTGATTACAGCAAATGCCTGGGATCGCCCCTACAGCCGCGAAGAGGGCGCTTATCCATTGAAATGGGTCAGAGCCAATAAACTTTGGCCAGCAGTTGGCCGAGTGGACAATGCTTTTGGTGATCGCAATGTGATGTGCTCTTGTCCTCCACTTGAAAGTTATCAATAACAAAAAGGTCGTCATGAAAGTTGTATTGATTCGAATCGATAAAATTGGCGACCTGATTGCAACTTTACCCGTGGACCAACTTTCTTGGATCAACCAGAAAAGTTTCCAAATCAAATGGGTCATTTCAAAAGGCTTGGGCTGGATTCCAAGATGCGCCGATCCTGTGCGTGAATATTTCGAGATTGATTCAAACAACCCCAAAATTGCAGCCCAACAACTTGAACAGTATTTGAAATCCGAAAAGCCTGATGCTGTTGTTGTGTTTTATGCTCCTTGGTGGGTCAGCCTTGCTTGCTGGAAAGCCAATGTTCCTTTACGAGTCACCAGACGCAGCCAATGGCACAGCTACTTGTTTTTCAATCGCGGATTAAGACAATCCCGAAGCAAAGCTGAAAAACACGAGGCCGATTACAACCGCGAATTAGTGGAGTATGCTTTCAAGCAAAAGATTAATATAAAACCAGAAGCGACTCCGGTTTTAAAACTAGCACCAACCACTCACCGACATCTTTTCGAAAAATTTGCGCTCAAATCCGGCGAGTACTTTATAGTTCACCCGGGTATGGCCGGCTCTGCTTTAAATTGGCCCCAAAGTCATTACAGCACCTTGATTGAAAAACTGATCAATGCAGGCACAGTCGTTATCACGGGAACCAAAGGCGATGATCCATTTTTAAATGAGCTAAGACCTGAATGGGAAAAACATCCTCAGATTCGCTGGTTGCAATCACAGATAAATATGGATGAACTGCTAAGTCTTCTAAAATCCGCACGGGCCGTTATAGCCCCGAGCACAGGTGTTTTACACTTGGCCGCGGCCATCGGTACCAAATGTGTTGGAATCTATTCACCAGTCACTGCCCATAGCGCCGTTCGCTGGGGACCCCGTGGTCCACAAGCACATTTCATCGCACCTTTAACTATCGAACCAGATTGCATGAGCACCATCAAAGTGAACGATGTGCTAAAGGCTTTACATCTATGAATGAACAAACGACCTCTTACACTCGATCTAAATATTTAGTCCCAGAAAAAATCAGCCAGGCGATCGAAAAATGCTTAAGCGAATATTCAATGACCTTGAATGATTCCAAAAAAATCGCCGACTGTATTTTAAGAACAAGTGATTTTTATATTCAAAATCCCAAAGGCCAAACACCTTGGTCTGAAAAATGGTGCCAAATCGCGCAGATCGCCTATTATCTTCCTCTTAATTTTTTAAGATCTCAGGCCGTCGCTCAAGAAGCAGCTCAGTTGGGATTTCCGCTGCAAAAAGATTTGCTGATCGATTTTGGCTCAGGCCTTGGCGCTGGAAGCCTTCCCTTTGTTGAAAAGTTTCAAAACTCTTTACAGGTCATCGAGTCTTCGTCCATTGCATTTCGAATTCAATCGACTGTTTATCAAAGCTTGGGACATGCGCCACCTCATTTGGGATCAGAAAACTCTTTAAATTTCAAAAACTTTTCGGCTCTATTTTCTTTTTCAATGACCGAGCTAGAAAAGCTTCCTAAGTGGATCGAAAATGCCGATCAAATTGTAATCATCGAACCTTCAACTCAAACAGACGGAAGAAAACTTCTGCAAGTTCGATCTGATCTGATCGCAAAGGGGTACTCGATCTGGGCACCTTGCCCACATCAAGACGCTTGTCCATTATTGGCAAATTCAAAAACTGATTGGTGCCATGACCGAATTCATGCAGAGCTACCTCAATGGTTGCTCAACATCGAAAAACATTTGCCGATGAAAAATCAGACTCTTACTTTTGGTTACTTGCTGGCTTCTAAAAAACCCGCTCCTTCGACGAACAAATGGAGATTGGTGGGCGATCGCCAAGATGAAAAAGGAAAATCTCGCCAAATGGTTTGCAAAAGCAATCAGCGCGAGTTTTTAGCTTGGATGCATCGAAATGGTGAGCCACCCGAATGGCCTCGTGGAATTTTAATTGATCCACCTGAAAATTTTGAATTGAAATCAAACGAAATCAGATTGAAGCCTTAACGGTACTATTTCTTTCGACTTTGATACTCTTTGGTGCGCCCTAATTGCCCTTCAGACAGCCCATAGCTTTCGATTGCGCCCAACTTTTGAATCAGTTGATTTTCATCCACTGTGCCTTGAAGAAACGCCGTATGAGCTGAAATTTTAGCAATCAGTTCTTCGCCACGCTCTTTCAGTGCTTCGTATCTAATAAATCCCAATCCCAACGACGCCCAACTTTGAACAAATCGCGCAGCAGTCTGAGATTTAGAGTTGAACATGGTGTTTCGGCATTCGTGATCGGGCTTAATTTGGTGCATATTTCCAAATTGGTCCTTCAAACGTACGTCGTGCTTCTCGCAAGGTTTGCCACAATCTTTATAACTTGAACCCTTACTTAAAAAAGCTGCAAACACACAATGTTCCATATGAAAGCTTGGCATATATTGAAACGCGGTCACTTCCATTTTTTGACTATCTGAATTCTGCAACAGCTCGCTGACTTGAGATTGATTCAAGTCATAACTCGTACAAAGTGAACTCAATCCTTTTTGAAGTAAATAATTCGCCGTCAAATGATTGGTCACATTCAAACTAAAATCCCCGCGCAGCTCAATTTTACTGCCGATTGTACTTTCAGACGAAGCCGCCAAATTCGATTCGTTTAAAAACTGCAGAGCACCCAAATTTCTAACCAAAATACTATCTGGCCGCATCGACACCAGCACTTTTAAGTTTCGATACTCGTTTGGTTTTAAAATTCTAGTCGTCGCAAGACCCACTTTTAGACTTTGCTTTCTTAACTTTTCAAGACTTGCAGCATAGTCTCGGCCAAATTCAAAATCCAAAGTAACCGTATCAATTTTTTGCACTTGAGCACTTGGAATCTTGCCTGATTCGATGGCCGAAACTAAGTCGTCAACCTGTCCTTTTTCACGCAACAAAATATTGAGTTTGACCTGATCTAGTCCAAATGTCGTTGTTGCGCTTGTCTTAAGGCCTTGCACCCAATTTTGAATTTCAGAAAGGGGAGCAAGCGCCTTCACATTGGCTTTTTTCCGTTCTAATTCCAAATCAGCCACAAGCTTCTGTCTTAATTCTTTTAACTCGCGACCCGAAATGAATATCTCATCAGTTTGAAATCGATTGATTTTGATTTCATTTAATTTAAACACCGAACCACTTAAAGACGAAAATTCATCTTCAATTATTTGATCAGACACGCCCTTGGTTTTAGCCAATTGCACTTCAGTGCTTGTCGCCCCCTGAACCACATTTAAACCATCGGTCAAAGTCACCTTTAAAGGCTCACCCACTTTGACTTCCACCGATACTGCAACCGCCGAGCGCTTTCTTTTCGATTTATCATCGATCTGCTGCTGCACTTGCTTTTTTAATTCTTTATCATGGTTTTGGTAAACCGGCTGACCGACCAAGGCCATCGAAAGCTCAACATCTCTAGAAAATTCGATTAGCAATCTTCCAGTGCCCACACCGCGAACATGGTAAATATAACCACCCTGCTCATCCACACCTTTTGTTGAATTTGAAAGCCACAAAAGGCCATCACCAGGCTTTAGATCTTGACCGATCGCTTGTGCATTTAACTGGATCACGAAACTTTGTTTTTGTACATCGACGATTTTTCCCAGCTCATAGCCACGATGCGAGCTGAACGTGCCATCGACTAATTTTTGATGCTGAACCCCGTTGAGCCATCCACTGTAAAATCCCCTTGAATAAGCCGTCGACATTTCTTTTTTGGCCTGAGCAAAAAATCCTGATGTTAAACTTCTTTCGGAAATTTTTCGGTCTATGACTTCGCGGTAGTTTTTCGCGGCTGTCGCCACGTATTCAGGAGTTTTCAGTCGACCTTCAACTTTAAAGCTGTTCACGCCGTTTTCTAATAGCGCCGGAACCTCTTCGATGCCGCATAGGTCTTGAGGGGACACCAAATATTTGCGTTCACCCATATCGACGGATTCACCATCTACAATCAAATCATAGGAAAATCGACAGCTTTGGGCACACTGTCCACGATTCGCTGATCGTCCACCCAAAGTTTCTGAAGTAAAACATTGCCCTGAATAGCTGACACATAAGGCTCCATGAACAAACACTTCTAATTCGACATCGGTGTTCTTTCGAATCAAAGATATTTCATCAATCGAGTTTTCCCGTCCCAGGACAAATCTCTTCATATCCAAATCTTGCAAAAGGCGAATGGCTTCGAAGTTAGTCACAGTCATTTGAGTAGAAGCATGAATTCTTTGATGAGGAGCCATTTTTCGAATCAATTGAGCTAAACCCAAATCTTGAACAATAAAAGCATCAGGTCCCAATGGAAGAATTTTTTCTAAGGTTTCCGTGGCTCGCTGAATTTCATTTTCAAAAATCACGATATTGAAGGCCAGGTTTACTCGCACTCCATTCAGATGGCATAGCTCGATGATTTCCTTAAGCTCGGTGATTTCAAAGTCATGACTGCGGCCGCGGGCATTAAAACCAGGAACACCCATAAAAATAGCATCGGCCCCGTGGTGAATTGCCGCTAAGGCCATTTCTTTAGTTCCAACTGGCAACAAAAGCTCAACTGGGGATGAATGTGAAGAGACTGAAGTTCCTAGTGATTCTGACATGCCGAAAGTGATAGCGAAAAGCCCCCTGCTCAGCAATGGAGTTTGAGTTTTTTACAAGATAAATTTGACTTTTTTCCCAAGGTTTTCCATTGTGACAGGCGCTAGAAAAATCCTATGTTACACCCATCGTAATCTGAAGGGACCAATATGTCTGACTCTCACTCAAATTCTACTCCTCCTAAAAAAACTCCGCTGGCCGATACTCACGTAAAGCTGGGCGCTAAAATGGTCGACTTTGCTGGATGGTGGATGCCGATCCAGTACACAGGTCTTCGCGAAGAACACAATTGCGTTCGCCAAAACGTTGGCTTGTTTGACGTGTCCCACATGGGTGAAATTCGTTTCAAGGGAACTAAAGCAATTGAAAGCCTCGAGTGGCTGACTTCAAACGACGTCGCCAAACTCAATCCTGGCGAAGCTCAGTACTCGCTTTTGCCAAATGACAAAGGCGGACTTGTTGATGACATCTACATTTACTGCATCGAAAAAGGCGTGGACTATTTGGTTTGTGTGAACGCTGCCAACAAAGACAAAGACTTTGCTTGGATGCAAAAACACAACAAAGGCGCTGACGTCATTGATGAATCCAGCCAATGGGGACAGATTGCAGTTCAAGGCCCAAAAGGTCCGCAATTGATCGAGCGAATTTTTGGAAAACCTGTGGCTGAACAAAAGCACAATACTTTTTTTAAAAGTGAGTTCGCCGGAGCAAAAGTCATTGTGGCGTTCACTGGCTACACAGGCGAAGCTGGCGGGGAAATTTTTGTCGAAGCCAACAAAACTGCTGAGCTTTGGAACACTTTGCTTGAAAAAGGTAAAGATCTTGGCGTGCAGCCAATCGGCTTGGGTGCCCGGGATACCCTAAGAACCGAGATGAAATACTCTTTGTACGGACACGAAATCGATGACACGACGAATCCCTATGAATCAAATTTGGGCTGGGTCATGAAACCCGCAAAAAAAGACTTCATGGGAAAATCTTTGATTTTGGCTGCTAAAGAAAAAGGCATTTCAAAAGGTTTGATCGGATTTAAGATGCTGGAAAAAGGAATTCCAAGACAAGGTTACACTCTGCACGCTGCGGATGGAGCCAATATTGGGATCGTCACCAGCGGAACTCACTCGCCTTCTTTGGATGAGCCCATCGGCATTGGCTTTCTTACGACGCCTTATGTCGCAGAAGGCACAGAATTTTTTGTCGATATCCGCGGAAGAAAAGTGAAAGCAAAAGTTTGCAAAACGCCGTTTGTTTCGCGATAACTAAGACGCTTATTTTAGACACAAGTTTATTGATCTGAAGGAGTTTTCAACAATGGCTAATTTTCATGTTCCAGAGGACTATTACTACACTAAAGACCACGAGTGGGCTCAAGTTGATGAGAATATCACAACTGTTGGAATCACTGAATTTGCTCAGGATTCTTTAGGGGAAATCGTTTACGTTGAACTTCCAGAAGAAGGTCAGAAAGTGACTCAGGGCGAGCCCTTTGGCGTTATTGAGTCTGTTAAGGCTGTCAGTGATCTATACGCTCCAGTCAGCGGCACTGTGATCGAAATTAATGCAGCTTTGGGCGAAGACCCAACTGTATTGAACGACGATCCAGTGAACCAAGGTTGGCTCATCCGTATCGAAATGGATTCGGAAAAAGAGTTGGCTAGCTTGATGCGAGCTCCAGATTATAAAAAATTGATTGCTGAAGCGAACAAGTAAGGTTATTACTTCTTAAATTGTTTTGGTGTTATCACGTGCCCCGCTGGTGAAATTGGCAGACACGCTAGACTTAGGATCTAGTGCGCAAGCGTGGGGGTTCAAGTCCCTCGCGGGGCACCACTTCTCTTTTCGAGTTATTGCTATAACTCTTTGCTAATATCTCCTTTCTTTTTCTTGCCATTAATCGCAAATAGATTTTAAAATTTCCCTAATAAATTCAGGAGTTAGCATGGGTGAATTCTTTAAAGAGTTTTGGGGATTTTTAAAGGTCCGAAAGAAATTTTGGCTTTTGCCAATTTTACTAACTTTGTTTTTACTGGCTGGCTTAGTTTATTTTAGCCAAGGTTCAGCAGTTGCCCCATTTGTTTACACGTTGTTTTAGATTTAAATTTGTCATCTTAGTTTAAGATTCGCGAAGGACTTTTTTTCAATTTATGGCCAAAGCAAAGAAGAAAAAAACTAAAAAGAAAAAAGTTATCGCCCTTCGCAAAAAAATCAGTCCGGCTAAAAAGAAAAAACTTGTCCAAAAAAAATCGGCAATAGTTGTTTCCTTTAAACCGTCAAAGTGGGGAAGTTGCCAAATCATCACGCCCAACCTTCAAAAGGCTGTTTGCGATGCCCTAGAAGGTCGCCACACCTTATTTGGATACACTGGCGATGACACCTCTGTCGATATTTTGAAAACGGCCCGACAAATTTTAAAAAGCAGTCCCGATAAAATAATTTTTATTGATCACGTACCTCACCCGCTTCCATTGCTGCAGGCTCTGTCCTTTTTGAATAACGAAAGGCCTTTGCCGCCGTTAATATTCCATGTGTACGGAGATTTTACGCTTTACCCAAGCCAATGGATTAGTTGCGAAAAAATATTAAAGCGCACCAAGGTTCATTTCATTTGCGCCTCCCATCGACAAGAACTACTGGTGTCTGGATTTCTAAAAACAAAAACCACGACCTCGGTTTGCCCGTTTCCAGTTGATCCAAGTCAGTACTACTTTTCCGAAGAACTTAGAAGACACGGTCGAAAAGTGTGGGGTTTGGCTGACGACGAATTTGCACTGCTTTACACTGGTCGAATTTCGGCTCAAAAGAATGTTTTACGACTAACCAGAGAAGTTGAAAAAGCCATGAAGGAAAATCCCAAGTTGCATTTCTTTTTGGCAGGAAACTTTGATAATATTTCTGCACCTTTTTTTGGACATCGAAGCCCAGTTGGAGAATATTTAAAGCAGTGGTTAAACCAACTTAATTCCATTGATCAATCTATTCGCTCTCGGATCCACTACCTAGGTCAAGTGGGTTCAAAAGAGCTACTTCAGTATTACAATGCCGCTGATTTGTTCCTAAGTCTGTCTACCCATCATGATGAGGACTATGGCATGTCGCCAATTGAAGGACTGTTTTGTGGATGCCCAGCCATGCTTTCTAGCTGGGGTGGGTATGCATCTTTCAATGTCGACAAAAAGTCAGTGAAATTGATTCCAATCAAACCAACTTCAACTGGATTGCAAATTTCATCTCAACAAATACAAGAGGCTATCCGATATTTTGCAACCCAAAGTAACCCACTAGACCTTAGAAAATCCAGAGCTCAACTTTTTCTTTCTAAGTTTTCAATTGGGGCCGCACAAAAAGTCCTCAGCAAAACCTACTCCTCAAAAAAGCTGAAAAAGTTCACAGACTTTAGTGAACTTTTTCGCATTTATAATGTCCGTTATGAATCCTATAAACTGGGCTTTCCTTTGTACCCGGAAGGAGCTACAAATAAAGGGTTGTATTTTAAAATCTACAGAAATTACATGGGTAGGTAAAACATGAAAAAAGAAAAAACCAATGGACAGCTTTCTTCGCATCTATTGAAAGCCGCTTCAGATGATAGCGAACAGACACTGAGCATGGATTGGCTTGCCACCCACAGAGATTCAAAAAAAATTAAACTTAATGATCAGGCTCAGGTTCATGCTTTTAAAAGCACAATCTGGCCTAACGGAGAAAGCTACTTTTCTCCAGTCCCTAGTATTTTCATTTTGGAAATTCTCAACTTAGAAGCTCTCAATTCTCAACCCGGCTGGATTATTCGAGATGGAGTTGTTCCTCTTTTATGGTTTTTCAAAACATTTCCTCGCCCTGGCAAACT
>CAZDHC010000070.1:0-18015 GCA_964505225.1 uncultured Bdellovibrio sp.
CGCATGGGGCGAAACGAAAAGCCGGTGATTCAGTCTGTGATCACCAAAGAAGACTTGCTGCGAGCTTCGGATCGAATTGATCAAATTTATGTCGATGCCAAAATTAAAAATTACATCGTCGAAATTGTGATGGCTTCACGAAAGCCTGCGGATCATGGTTTGTCTTCGATTGCAAATTTGTTGGCTGTGGGCGGTTCTCCGCGAGCGAGCATTAGCTTGATTCGCGCAGCAAAAGCTCATGCCTTTTTGCGAGGTCGTGGATATGTAACGGCGGAAGATATCAAGGCGATTGCCTACAATGTTTTACGACACCGTTTGATTTTAACTTACGAGGCCGAAGCTGAAAATGTGAAGTCTGATGAAATCATTAAGGAAATTTTGGGATCAGTAGAAGTTCCATAGATGGCAAAAAAGCACGATCAACTTCCAGATGAAATTCTCAAGAAAGTAAAATTGCTTGAGATCAACACAAGGAAACTGGTGAACAATCAGTTTGCGGGTGAATATCACACTGTCTTCAAGGGGCAGGGGATGACCTTTTCTGATTTTCGCGAGTATGTTCCTGGTGATGACGTGCGAACCATTTCTTGGGCGCTCACTGCGCGCGCAGGAAAGCCGTATATTAAAAAATTCGATGAAGAGCGTGAGCTGACGGTGATTTTGGCGGTGGATGTCAGTGGATCTTCGGATTTTGGAACGGGCGAGTTTTTCAAAGGCGAAGTGATGACTCACTTGGCGGCCTTGATTGCCTTTAGTGCCACCAAAAATAAAGACCAAGTCGGATTGCTTCTTTTTTCGGATCAGATTGAGCACTTTGTGCCGCCAGCAAAAGGCCGGGGACATGTGCATCGCATGTTGCGGGATTTATTTTATTTCAAGCCCAAAAGTCGCCGCACAAAAATTTCCAATGCCATGACCTATATGCAAGGAATTTTAAAAAAGAAAGCTGCGATCTTTGTGATCAGTGATTTCATGGATGAGGGATTTGATCAAAGTTTAAGATTGTTGGGGCGAAAGCACGACGTCACGGCTTTGGTTGTTCGGGATGGAGCTGAAGTGGTTTTGCCGGATTTAGGAGTGATTGATTTGCAGGATGCTGAAACCGGGGAAATCATGACGGTGGACACAAGTTCTGCGGTCTTTCGCCGCGAATACGAACTGGAGCTTGGTAAAAAGCGGGAGCAGCGCGATCGTCTTTTAAAGCAAGCCCAAGTGAGCCGAGTGGATTTAGATACAAGTAAGAATTACGTTGATCCTTTGATTCAATTTTTTAAGGGTCGACATCGTAAATAGACTTTAAATAGGTTTTTAATTGATTTTTGATTAGAGGTTAGTTTGGCACAGGTGAATTGTCAGATCGAAATTCCAAAACCATCCGGCAGCGGTTCGCTACCGGCTGAGTTTGCTGACAAGCTGACGGTGGGGCAAGAATTTGTCCTTCATTGTGAAGGCGAGTGGCCTTTGATACAGACTGAAAAAGCCGAGTTGAGAATCGATCAGGCCGATCAGGACAAATTAAAACTTCTTTCCATGAATGCCGTTTCAAATACAAAAGTAGATTTGATCGTGACCAGCTACAAAGTTGGCGAGCATCACTTAAAGGCTTTGCAAATTGTGGATGCGGATCATTCGGTTGTCTTAAGTAATTTGGATTTTACAATTGCTTCGGTGATCAATCCGCAAGAGCCACCCAAAGAGCCCTATGGTCCGATTGGCCCCTTGGGCTTGGCGTGGCCCATTTGGTATATTTTATTTTTCCTGGCAATTTTATTTGCAATAGTTGGCCGTTTTGTTTGGGCTTGGAGACTGCGCAGTCAAAAACGAAAATTGTTGGCTGAAATGCGTTTGTTTGAAAACAGCCTTGAGCCAGCAGCTCAATTCTTTCAAGTGGCGCGTCCGATTCAACGAGGATTGGGATTTTTCAAATCGACAGATTTGCAAGTTCCTGAGGCGGCCGAGTGGGTCGACAAATTAGATCAAGCCTACAAGTACTATTTAGCCAGAAGATTTGAAGTCCCTACTTTAAAATGGAAAAAAAATAGAGTCTTGGCGGATTTGAAGAAAAATCACCCAGTTTTTTTGAAGCAATTTAGTTCAGAATTAAATCGAGCCTGGGATGAGTTGGATCGGGCGCAAGGGGATCAAAACAAACTGTTGGTCAAAGACTGTCAGCAGATTTTAGATCTATTGCGAAAGCAAATCGATCAATTTGAAACCTTCTTTAAGCCCAAGGGGGATGCGTGACCTATCACAATCCCGAGTCTTTTTGGTTGTTGCTTCCGCTGATTTTAGTTGCGGGATGGTTCTGGTATAGGCGAAGTCAAAAGCAGGCAAGCTTGCTGTTTTCTGAGCTTTCAATTTTAAAAAAGATTCCCAAAACCTTCCGAACGCGTTTGATATTTTTGCCGACGGCTTTAAAATATTTTGCAATTTTGTTGGCGATTTTTGCTTTGGCGCGGCCCCAAAGATCCGATACGACAATTAAAAAAAATGTCGAAGGCATGGACATTATGATTGCCTTAGATATTTCGGATTCAATGTTGATCGAGGATATGAAGCCGGTCAATCGACTTGAAAGTGCCAAAGAAACCTTAAAAAGCTTTGTTAAAAAAAGAGTCAGTGATCGCATTGGTGTAGTGATTTTTGCGGGAGAATCTTTCACTTTGATCCCATTAACTTTAGATTATGAGATGTTGTTGTCTCGGATTGAAGAAATCAAGACGGCACAGGTTGCTCGTATCAAAGATGGAACCGCCATTGGTGTGGCCATGGCGAACGCGGCCGGAAAATTAAAAGAATCCACGGCGAAAACAAGATTGATGATTTTTATGACCGATGGCGAGAACAATTCGGGGACCATTGACCCATTGACGGGCCTCGAGATTGCCAAAGGCTATGGGATTAAAGTTTACTCAATCGGAATTGGTCGGGACGGCCCGACGAAAATTCCAATTTATCAAAAAGATGTTTTTGGCAATACGGTCAAAACCTATCAGCCGTTCGAGTCCACGGTGAATGAAAATTTGCTGGCCAAAATGGCTAGCGACACTGGTGGAAAATATTATCGTGCGAGCAAAGAAGATTCCTTAGCAGGAGTCTTTTCGGAAATTGATAAGTTGGAAAAAACCAAAATCGATGTGAATAAATATACAAGATACACCGAACTGTTTAAAAACTATCTGCTCCCAGCATTGATGATCTATTTGTTTGGAATTTTCTTAAGCCACAGCTGGCTTAGGAGGCAGCCATAATGTTTCGCTTTGAAAATACCTCGGCATTTTACTTTCTTTGGTTACTTCCGCTTTTGATTTTGATGGCTTTTGTTTTCACCAAAAGAGCACAAAAGAAAATTCGAAAAGTGGTGGGGGTAAAGCTAGCACCATTTTTGACATCCTCAGTGTCGATTTCCAGTCGTCGGTGGAAATTATTTTTGCAATGTTTGGTGGTGTTCTTTTTTGTTTTAGCACTCGCAAGGCCCCAGGCGGGCGAAAGCAAGCAGGAAGTGAAGTCTGAAGGTGTGGAAATTGTTTTAGCCATCGATGTCTCGGAAAGTATGATGGCTGAAGATGTTCGCCCCAATCGTTTGACACAGGTTAAAACAGAGCTCAGTAAATTTGTCGAGATGATGAGCGGAAGCAAAATCGGAATAGTCGCCTTTGCTGGAAGTGCAGTTTTGTTATCGCCACTGACGACAGATCCGGCAAGTTTGAAAATGTATTTGGACTCGTTGTCGCCGCAATCGGTGAGCTCCCAAGGAACCAATTTTCAGGGAGCTTTGGCTGAAGCTGAACAAGCCTTTAAACGCGGCGGGATTGTGGCAGATGACACCACCAAAGTGACGCGAGTGATATTGGTGGCCTCGGACGGTGAAGATCATGAACAAGGCGCTTTAGATGAGGCTCAAAGATTGGCTAAAGACGGCGTTCGAATTTTTTCTTTGGCTTATGGAACTGAAAAAGGTGCGCCAATCCCAGAGCGAGATGGCATGGGCTTTTTGCGGGGATATAAAAAAGATAAAGGTGGGCAGACGGTATTGACCACTGTGGTTGGAAAAGAGCTTGAGGCATTAGCCCAAGCGGGGCAAGGCGCTTTCTATCACGCGGCTTTTGGCGGAAACCATTTGCAAAATATTTTAGAGGATATCAATAAGCTTGAAAAAACGGCTTTTGATACCGAAATTGCAACCCAGTATGAAGAGAGATTTCAAATATTTGTGATTTTAGGGATTTTGTTCGCTTTGCTTGAGATATTCATCGGAGATCGCAAACCAGCGTCGCGACTGTGGAAGGGGCGCTTTGAAGCGCCAGAAGCCGAGGTCAGCCCATGATCTTAAGAATAATTGCGACCATCTTTTTTATTCAATTTTTCAGTGGAGTGGTGTTGGCCAGCTCCACACCGAAGTCCTTTTTGACCAACCGAGAGGGCGCCAATCTTATTTTAAAAGGCAGTCCGGCAGGAGCTCAGGAAAAATTTATTGAAGGTTTGGCGGAATCGCCCTTCGAGGCCAGACTTCATTTGAACTTGGGTTTAACTTTTGAGCAACTTGGACAGAATGAAAAAGCGCAGGCTTCCTATAAAACGGGGTTAGGCTTTGCCAAAGATCCCGAAGAGGTTTTTGTCGCGAATTTTAATTTGGGGCAAATGGCTCAAAAAGCGAAACAAAAAGAAGAGGCACTAAAGTATTATCAGGCCGCTTTGAAGGTCAATCCGAACTCGCTCGAGACGAAAGTAAATATCGAACTTTTGACTCAAGAAAATCAGGGAAATGGCAAAGGCGATAGTCAGGACAAAGACAAAAATCAAGATCAAAACAAAGATAAAAATGATCAGAGCAAAGATCAAAAAGACGGCAAAGACAAAGAAGATCAAAAAGAAGAAGATCAGGGAAAAGAGCAAGAAAAGAAGGATCAGCCGAAACAATATGGAAAAAACAAACCCCAGCCGCAGAAATTTAAAAGTGAAGATCTGACCCAAGGGGATGTGAATAAAATTTTAGGTGAAATCAAACAGCAGGAACAAAAAATCCGTGCTGAATTCAATAAGCGTGAAGTGAAAGAACAGCCTAAAGATAAAGATTGGTGACCTATGAGAATAAAATTAGCTTGGATGTTTTCATTTTTGTTTTCAGTTTTTTTGACGGGCTCGGCTTGGTCGCAGGTCAGTGTTCAAGCCGTTGTCGATCGCAATGAAATGGGAATGGGCGACACGTTAACTTTATCGGTATCAGTGCAATCCAATGATTCCATTGATGCGCAAGAACCGCGGGTTCCGAATCTAGCTGGATTTGAGCTGGTCAATTCGTGGAATTCATCCAGCACCTCTAGCAAATTGGTTCAGGGTCCGCGAGGAATGCAGTTTGAAAGTGTTCGACGACAAGACTTTAATTATATGCTGACGCCAAAGCGGGATGGACAATTGACGATTCCGGGATTTGAAGTGGTCGTGGACGGAAAAACCTATACCACCAAACCCATTTCCATTCGCGTTTTGGCCCATGGAAGTGGTGCCGCCCAAATGCCAAGAGGTCTACCTCAGATGGATGAATTGGATGAGGCGGAAGAGATGTTCAATCAGCTTTTGCAACGACGGGGTGGTGGGGCCATGCCGAAGCCCTCTGTTAAAAACATTCCGGTCAATCCCAACGAAGCATTTTTCATCATGGCTGACGTCGATAAAACGGAAGTTTTCGAAGGCGAGCAGATTTTAGTGAATTGGTACATCTACACTCGGGGAAATATTTTGTCTTTAGATCGATTGAAGTTTCCGGATCTAAAGGGCTTTTGGAAAGAAATTATTGAAGAGGTTCCTTCTTTAAATTTCACGCAAGAAGTTTTAAATGGAATTCCTTATAGAAAAGCCTTGTTGGCAAGTCATGCTTTGTTCCCGATCAAGCCAGGCACTTCGATCATTGATGAATATAAAATCAAAGCGCAGGTGCAAGTGCCCACTGGTGCTTTTGGTTCGTTTGGCTTTGGTAAGCCCTACAGTTTTCAAAGAGCCAGTGAACGAATTCAGGTGAAGGTGAAGCCGTTACCAATCGAAGGTAAGCCCAGTGATTTTTCGGGTGCCGTCGGTCAGTTTGATGTTCGTGCCACAATTGAAGGAAATCAATTCCCCGCCAATCAACCCTTTTCTTTAAAAGTACGATTTGAAGGAAGTGGCAACGCAAAGTTAATTGAGCTTCCAAGCCTGGGGCTGCCAAGTATCGTTGAAATTTACGACACCAAGGCGGACTCGAAATTTTTTAAAAATGGAAAGAGCTATAAGGAATTTGAAATACTATTGATCCCCAGACAACAGGGGGATTTGACAATTCCGGCAATGAATTTTTCTGTTTTTGATCCGGTAGCCAAAAGATATGTCAGTCATAAGACCGAGGCGATACCTGTTAAAATAGTAGCAGGAAGCGCGGCTCCAAATGCCAGCGCAGGATCCGCATTAAAAAATGAACCAGCAGCAAGTAAGCCGGTCGAGAAATTGAACCAACTTCCAGATGTTTTGGTTTCTTGGGATCAAAGTGGCACAGGTGTACTTGGGCAAAACCAAGGTGTTTTGTGGTTTCTTTGCTATTTGGCAATTGCAGCTGTTTTGCTTTGGAAGGCTCGAATTGAACTTGGCTGGGGTAAAAAAGGCCGAGATCTAAAAGAGGAGCTACAAAAGCGAATGAAGAAAGTGAATCAAAATATCGAGTCCAATCAGTGGCGCTCGGTTGGTTCAGAATTGGGAAATGCGATTGGCCATGTCTTGGGTGAATTGTCTTCGCAAGGCGGAGCCAGCCTTGAAATACAAAAATTGATTGATGAACTTCCGCCAAGTTTGCGACGACAACTGGGGGCCGAGCTCCAGCGAGTTGTTGAGTTGACTCAAATTTTGAGTTTTGCGCCGGAAGGAGTCGTCGGAAAATACAAAGACCCAAATGAACTTAAAAAAATTGCGGCGGAAGTCGAAGCGGTTCTAAAGAAATCAATAGAGCTAACTCAAACTCAAAGCCATGCCGCAAACAACGTGACGGAATCGAGTCGTGCTTAAATGAAATTATTTTTATGTGTTTTAGTCGCATTGTCCGCCCAACCAACTTGGGCACAGATTCATATTGAAAAGCTTAAGTGGACTGATAAAAAAGCTGAGAAACAAAAAGTAACTGCGGATTTGCGAAATCAAAAACAAAAAGAAGTGGAAAGAAAGTGGGTCGAGTGCACGCAGTTGGGGAAGAAGAATTTTGCCAAGCAAGTGAAGATTCAAGGCTGGGTTTTAAGTTCCTGGCTTCGTTGCGGGCGTGAGCTTGCCGTCGAAAAGAAAAGTGCAGTTTTTTTACGAGAGCCTGTTGCTACTTTAGATTTACATTCAGATTTACTTTGGCAAGGGGCTTGGAAGCAGACTTTGTTAGCTGAGTCTATTAAATCGAAATTTGTAGCTTTAGAATTGTACGATAAGGCACAGGCGAAAGAGTCTTGGGCCATAGTGAATTCTTTAATGGAAATTCGCGATCGTCTCGACAAGCCTCAAAAAGCTAAGTTATTTGAGAAAGCAGCAGACTTGGCTCAGGCGCAGGCGCAGTTGAAAGTTGCGCAGTACTATTTTGAGCAAAGTCTGAATGAACAGGACTCAAAGTCAGCAAAAGACAAATTGGCATCTATTCAATTTGCTTTGAATGTAATGCCGACCGAAAAAAGTGAACCACTAAAAGCAAACGGAAATGGAAGTTTGCAATCCAATTCAGAGGTCAATCGAGCTTTGTTAAACGATGAAGAAAAGCTTGAAGAGCAAATCAAATCATCACTTAAAAGCGGAGATCAGTTGGTGTTCCTTTCGGATTTGGTGAAATATCTGAACTTATATCCAGGTGGAAAACGAGCCAAGTGGTGCCAGGAAAAGGCGTTGGATTTGTACTTGCAGTTTTTTGACCAAGCTCAATCTAGCAAAGATGTCGAAAGAGCCAAAAGTTTAGTGCACAAGGCGATTGAGATATTGTTAAATTCGGACAGCTCGCGATTGAGCGAGTGGAGTCGGCAGCTGCATAGAAAAGGTGATTTTAATGGTAGCTTAGCTATGGCAGAAAAAGTTTTAAATAATTTTCCATTGGCAGTGGCTGGTGCAAATTCTATTTACATTGCAGGCAGATCAGCGCAGTTTTTGGGCGACTATCGCAAAGCAAAAAAATATTTTGAACTTTATTTAGATCGGTTTTCAGGGGCAGAAGACATCAGTGAAGTGTATTTTCGCTTGGGTTTGGTGAACGTACGCTTGCAGGAATTTTCAAGTGCTGTGGCAGTTTTTGAAAAACTTCTGGTACAAAAAAATATCGACAAGTATGAGCTTTCAGGTCGCTATTGGTTGATTCGTTGTTTGCAGGTCACAAAAAACCTTCGAGCTCCGATGGAAACAGAGGCACTTTTAAAAAAATGGCCATTGTCCTACTATGGCCTTAGATTGAAACTTGAGCAAACGGCCGGGCAGCTGGATTGGCCGGGTGAACTGGCACAAGAAAAAAGTTTAAGTGGAGAATATCCACTGTTAGACAGTCAGAAAGCAGTTTGGGATAGAATCAGATTGTTGGCGGTGCATGGTTGGATGAATGAAGCGATTTCAGAGATTTCTGAGTTGCCGAATCCCAATGACCCTTCAACAAAAGTTTTGTTAGCCAAAGAGTTAAATGAGCTCCAGATTTTTCCAATGGCAATTCGGTTGATCAACGAGGCCGGAGATTTGGATCCGAATTTGCGTTCTTTGGACATCATTTATTTGTCCTTGCCGCAAGTGTATAAAGAAACGATCGCCGATCAAGCGGCGAAACAAAAGTTAAGTCCAATTTTGGTTCGCAGTTTGATTCGGCAGGAAAGTGCCTTTGGTGCGAAAGCGGTGAGCACTTCTAATGCCATGGGTTTAATGCAGTTGATCGGTCCAACCGCCCAAGAGGTTGCGGTGGAATTAGGACTTCGCCAAGTGAATTTTCCGGACGATGTCTATTTACCTGACACGAATATTCAAATGGGAACCTACTATATCGCAAAAATGATTAAGCAGTTTGGCGGAAATGTGCCACTAGGTTTGGCGGCCTATAATGCGGGGCCTGCGCGAGTGAAGTTGTTTGTGCAAGCTCGCCGGGAAATTCAAAAAATGATCGAGCAGCCCACCTCTGATCCATGGCAAGAAATTTGGTTCGATGAAATTCCTTGGATGGAGACAAGTTTTTACGTGAAAGCGATTTTACGAAATTCAATGCTATATAAAGTTGCAGATTTAAATAGCAAACTTCCAAGTGATGCAAAGCCAGACCAACGTCGTGCACAATTGCCCGCTGTGCTTTGGTCTGATTTAGTTCTGCCTAAAGAATAATACCGCCAGTTCACAGAATACTGTGTTGAATTGGACTTCTGGTTTGTTGAAATGGTTGCGGCGACCCAAGAAACTCGTTACTCTTTAAGGATGAAGTTCAATCAAATTATTGTTTCATTAGTGGTGGCCGGATTAGTTTCTGGGATGTTTACTGGTTGTGCAACGAATCCGTCTAGATCGGATTCGTCGACAAATGCCGAAGAGTTAGATCCGGATAGACCTTTAATTACTCTAAAGGATGTGGATTCGTATCGAGTGACGGATCCGGATGGTCCGAAAGTTGTTGCTGAAGAATTAGAGCAAATTCCGACTGAGATCAATCCAATGGTGGAAAAATGGGTGGCTTACTTTCAAGGCCGTGGCCGTCCACATATGGAGCGCTATTTGGCTCGAAGCACGCGCTACATGAAATTAATGAAAAAAATCTTGCGGCAAAATGGATTGCCAGAAGATTTAGTTTACATTGCGTTGATCGAATCAGGTTTTAGTTTTAAAGCGACTAGCCGGGCGGCGGCTGTTGGTTACTGGCAGTTTATTCGTGGCACGGGTAAGCGATACGGACTAGAAATCAATGCGCTGGTCGATGAGCGACGAGATCCTGTGATGTCGACTCAAGCGGCGGCTGAATATTTCAAGGGATTGTACAGTGTGTTTGGTTCTTGGTATTTAGCGATGGCTTCTTATAACGTCGGCGAAAATCGAGTGAAAAAAGAAGTGATGGCTCATTTAACCAGAGATTTTTGGGAGCTGGCTCGCAAGAAAAGATTTCCGAAAGAAACCGTCAACTACATTCCAAAATTTATTGCGGCTAAGTTGATCGGTAATGATCCTGCAAAGTACGGATTTACGGATATCGAGTATATGTCGCCAATTGAATTTGAACATATCATTGTTAAAAAGCCAGTGAATCTAAAAAATATGGCTGATAAAATGGGTATTGAATACGACGATTTGAAGCAATTAAATCCAAGATATAAAGGTGAAATTGCCCCGTTGGATAAAGAAATTTTAGAGCTTCGAGTTCCATTGGGTCAGACGAAGCAAGGATTGTTAGCTGCTGAGCAGTCTTTTGTTGATAAGGTTGAGTACGTTGCGGATGCTGGCGAAACTGAAATGTATAAGGTTCGTTCGGGCGACAGTTTGTTTACAATTGCTCACAAATATCGAACCACAGTTGCTTGGTTGCGAGATGTAAATGATTTAAAAAAGGGTCGCAAGCTTCGGGTCGGACAGAAAATTGCGGTTCCAGAGCGAAGTGTTGCCAAGGCTAAGCCAGTCAAAATGGTAGCTCGTGCAAAACCTGTCAAAGAAGATGCTGAAAAAGCGAGTTCAAATCCAGAAGTCGTCACTGCCAAAGGTGTGTTTTATGTGGTTCAACCTGGTGACACACTTTCAGCCATTGCTGATGATTACAATTCAAGTGTGGAAGAGCTTCGTCGCATGAACAAAATGAACCGCGGATCAGTTTTAAAAGCTGGTATGAAAGTTCGAGTTCCAAAGGATGATGGATTGCCACAAGAAGCCCCAGAGGGTGGACGGTCAGTGGCAAATGCTAAGGCTAAAGGAACAGAGAATAGCACTGATAAAGTTGCCGAGATTTCAAACCGCAGTCCTCAATCGGTGGGCACTGCCCACGTTGTGCAGGCCGGTGAAAATCTAACGACAATTTCAAAAAAATATGGTGTTTCAATTGGAGCCTTGAGAAAAGCCAATAACTTATCTAAACGTTCCACTTTAAAAGTCGGATCACGATTGATGATCCCACAACGTCCGCAAAGTGCGACGAGCAGTCCGAAGTCATTGCAGGTTTATAACAAGGAAAATGTTTTGGCTTCGAATTCATCTTTTCGTCGGCCAAAAAAAGCCAGAGTTCACATTGTTCGCAACGGCGACAATTTAACCAGAATAGCAGAGCGATATCAGGTTTCAGTTGGTGCTTTGAAAGAAGAAAATCGAAAAGGAAATATTTCCAAATTATTGGTTGGAACAAAGCTTTTGATACCAAGTGCGAACGCCTCTACTGCAAACACTTCTGCAAACTCTACTGTTGAATAAATTTTAAAACTTATTTTAGGCTGCGATCGCAAATGAACCACGGCTGTGGTTTTTGATTTGAATTTCAACGATGGCGCCAGGTTTGCCGGTGTTGTTAGGCAGGATTGATATTGATCCGCCCATTCCCTTCATGGTCAGTTTCGCAAGATTCAATCCAAAGCCGGTACCTTTTTCGTTTTCAGTTCCCAGGCTCGACTTCACGGTGCCATGTTCTTCAAATTGTTGTATCTGCTCTTCGCTAAGGCCTTGGCCAGAGTCTTGAATCGTTAAATAAATATCGTTTTGCGTGGCTCTAGAATGGATAAAGATATCTGAATTACGAGGGCTGAATTTAATCGCGTTGGAAAGTATGTTGTTGATCACTTGGGTTTTAAAGGCCTGAGCGTCGACAAAAATCGTAAGATCGCTTTGATCATTGTAATGAACTGTTAACTCTTTGTCGCGCAACTGAACTTGAAATAGGTCGACCGAATCATGGACAACTTCGTTTAAAGAATTGGAACTCATTTTGTAAAAAAGCAATGAACCGCCGGAGCTCATCCATTCTTTGACTGAATTCAATAGGTTGGTCATGGCTTTTAAAGATTGATCCAATGAAGAAACGCGTTTGGCGATGTTTTCAGGAAGCTCGGTTCTTCGGAGCAATTCAATATTTCCAGACATTTTAAAGAAGTAATTTGCCAGATCGTGGCTCAAAGATTTGAGCAGTGTTTCCATGGCTTCTTTTTGGCGAATTTGCAGCTGTGCTTGCACCAAATCTCGACTGACTTCTTGCAGACGCAAATAAGTGACAAATCCCATCACCATAATTTCAAAAATCATCGAGAACATAACTATGGAGTCATTTAAAATAGGTGAGTGAATGCTAATCGAAGAGCGATTTACAGCCAATGAATAGGTGTTGTAGATTAAAGATAAGGAAAATGGAATCCAGGAAATAATCAAGAGACCAGCCATCTCTGATCCAATCCAAAGACTGCCGATCAACAACACTGGATAAGAAATGCAAAATAGAACTAAAGTGACATCGTAAAATCCAACAAGGTCTTGAAAAAGACTTGGAACAAAAATTTGAGCAATTCCGCAGGAAATGATGGCTATAGATGCCGCCGTCATAAGGCGTATTAGATTTATTTGCCATTTTTGTTTTTGTTCAATGAAGTAGTCGCTAAATTTTGTGATACAAAATGCGGAAAGTCCCAAGAAAAACCAAATGTAGCGAAAATAAGTGCCCTCGCTAGCTTGATGTGAAAAGAAATAATCTAAAAAGCCTCGGCTGATGGCCCCCGCGATCATGGCAAACAAAACATAAAGTGAATAATAGATCGAATATCTTCGCCGGAAAGTCCAAAATAATGAAGCTTGATGGAACAACAAGATTAAAGCTGCGCCTAGATAGAAATAAAAAGTCAGTCGACTAAGCTCCAATTGCGCAAGCCCGCTAGATAACGACATTGTCGAAATATTGGCGCCAGTGAAATATCGGCTTTTGACGTTGAACAACAGGTATTGTTCTGTGCCGACCAGTTCAGTCGGTACACCGGGCACTATAAAAACAGGAAAGCTGCTAAATAAATTGATATTGCGATTTCCCGCCTTGAAGCCAGCTTGGCTTTCATCTGCCAACTGCCCCTCTTGAAATCGATTCAATGAAATAAAGTCTGGTTGGCGAGTGTCGAAATAGATCATCTGAGAGGTGGTTTGAGAATAAACCTTAGCTCGAATCCATACATTTTGTTTTATTGAATCCAATTTAAATCGAGAATCAACAGACATTGTTTTGAGTGTCGGCCACTGTCGAAAAATTTCCTCAGGGGTGCTGTTAGAAAATTCTGGAAGGTAAACTTGAATATCAGAAAGTGGAGATTCGATCTCGGGGCTGGTGTTAGGTATAAATGAAATCGCCGTGATCCCGACAAGGAAAAAAACAAGAACCATTTTTTTCATATTTAAAGACTTAATCACGACAAAATTCTCCCTTTTTTGTTTCGGAAAAAAGAGAGAATCAATCAACTAGACTTAGGTGACTTCTTTTGTTGGCTAACTAAATCTTAAGAAGGGTCTGAAGCTTTTCAGCGGCCTTGAAAAAGACTTCGGCTTCGATCGACTTGGGGTTGCTTTCCACGATTGGAATTCCGGCTTCACCGGCCAAGCTCACCGACGGATTGAAGGGAACTTCACCAATTTTTGGTATTTTTTTAGCATCTAGATATTGGTCCAACTCGCCCTTTGGGAACATTTGAATTTTCTCATTTGTTCCTGGGGCCAGCATATAGCTCATGTTTTCAATCATGCCCAAAATCGGTACGGCGACTCGGCTCCACATATCCACGGCTTTTTTAGCGTCAATCAAAGCAATGTTCTGAGGTGTGCTGACGAGCACGGCACCTGCCATTGGAACTTTTTGAGCCAATGAAAGTTGAATGTCACCGGTGCCTGGAGGTAGGTCGACAATCAAAAAATCCAAATCGCCCCATTGAACGTCGCGGATAAACTGATCCATAGCTTTAAAAAGCATAGGTCCTCGCCAAACCACGGCGGCACCTTCCTCGACGATAAATCCTATGCTCATCAATTTTAGGCCATAGCGAACTAATGGCATAATTTTTTGCTCAGGCGTGATCTCTGGTTTTTGGTTCACTGCTCCCATCATTCTAGGAATGGATGGGCCATAAATATCGGCATCTAAAAGTCCAACTTTGGCTGATTTTGAAAGCGCTAATGCCAAGTTTGTCGCAACAGTGGATTTTCCAACACCGCCTTTGCCTGAAGAAACAGCGATAATATGTTTCACTCCGGGAATTGCTTTTTGTTGGTCAAATGGATTTGGGGGTGTAACTGCCATAATGCTTGAATCCTTTCCGATCCTTAGCTGATAATAGAAATACCATGTCGAGCCAAGTGTTTTTATGGATGAATTTAGCGGGAGGACTTCTATTGGTCCTACTTTTTCTGATAGGAAGAAAAGGGCTCACTGCGCCATCAAAACTGAACCTGAAAAAGGACAATTCCGATAAGGTGGATGCGGGAGCTAAGAATCTAAATGTCATTTTCATGTACAATGGCCATAGCTTTGATGCCTATGAAATTTTGGGGGCACCAGCAGGAGCCAGTGTTGCCACAGTCGAGAAATATTTTAATCAAGCTAAAGCCCGCGGCGGCAGTGACATGATTCTACTAGAGGCCGCTTTCGAAGCCATTAAAGACGACCAACGAAAGAGATAAAAAAATCTCAAATTGAGACAATCGCTGTTTCAAAGTCAGTCATTTCATGACGAAAATTCAACATTCACGCAACCTTTGCCCAGGCAGTGCTATTATTAGAGTTGAACAAAAATGTGGTTCGTTGGTGGTGTTCATGAAAACTCTATGTTGGCGCAGACTGCGCCAAAAGACATTCTATTTGGGAACTGCTTTGGTCATGAGCCAATTGCTAGTGGCTTGTCCAGACAGTGGGCCGACTTCGGGCTCCGAAGCGGGCACGAATGTGGTGACAGAGCCCAATCCCAACATGAGTCCTTTGACTCCTCCAGAAAGAACGATTTGTGATCCTTTTAGCACCAATTCTCCGGCGGCCCGGGATCGTGGAGTTGTCGCCAATATGGTGTGGTTAGACGATACGATGCCGCCGCGAAATGGCCAGCCTTCTATTAAAAAGGTTGCCGATTATTTCAATATCGGAAATGTGGTGGATAGCACTTTGTATTTTGATCGAGTGTTTGTACCCACTCGAAAATTTGATATGGGATTTTTCACTCAAGATGGTTCTTTGGTTTTAAATCATTTGGGTCAGCCCATGTACGAATACTTTGCCTTGCACATGGAAGGTCAGTTTCAGTTGGGCCCAAATGATGTTGAGGGTGATTATCAAGTGGCACTTTTGGCGGATGATGGTGCGGTATTAAAAGTTTCCGATGGGGCCGGTGGCTACCGAGTTTTAGTCGACAATGATGGCGAGCATTCGACTAAGTTTGCTTGTCCAACCAATACCATCCACATGTCAAAAGACACAAAGTTGCCTTTTGTTTTAGAATACTTTCAAGGTCCTAGATATCATATTTCTGTGGCTGTGATGTGGAGATTGGTTCCTGATGGAACGGATCCGGCGATTCCAATTGCCGACACTCAGTGCGGCCAACAGGGCAATTCAATGTATTGGGATTACAATGTGACACCGTCACAAGCGAAACAGCCATTTTATGAATTGTTGGCGCGCGGTTGGAAAGTTTTAGAAAATGAAAACTATCATTTTCCGGCGCAGGCGACCAATCCTTGTGTGCCAGCAGAAGATCCGATGAGTATTTCCACTTTTCAAATCGTAGGTGTGTCTAGAACTTCAGTGAGTTTAAATTGGACCAGCAATGTGCGTTCTGATTCGCAGGTCGAAGTTCGCAATGTTGCCACAGGAGCTGTTTTCAGGACGGCACTGGACCCAGAAAGTGTTACGGATCATAATGTTGTCGTGACTGGACTTTCGCCCAATACTTTGTATGCTTTTAAAGGCATTTCAGTGACCTCGGGCGGTCAAACAGCAATAAGCGACGAAAGAGCGCTTAGAACGCAACGATAATAAATTTCTGTAATTCAAAATTATTAAGTCCTTTCAATAAATTGACGATAACAAATCCTGAAGAGGTGCGACCATGAAAGCAACCCGACAGGTTGGATTTTCCATTCGATATAAATTTCTTTTTGTGATGAGCGCATTGCTCGCAACTTGTGTGGGTATTTATCTTGCCATTGCGGTCAAAGTTTTTAAGGCTGACAAAACTGAGTTGGTTTTTGATTTGAATCGCAGTCAAGTTTCGAATTTGGCTTCTGAGGTCGACACCCAGTTTGAAGGCATTTCAGATAAATTCAAACTTTTTGCGATTATGTCGACCGGCTCTCAAGCTCGTTGGATTCAGGATTTGTTCTCGAAAGATTCGGACGTCGTATTTGTTTCCCTTTACAAAAATAGCAGCAATCAAGGTCTTAAAAAATTTGAAAATAAAACTTACTTCGAGACCTATGGATTGACCGATCACTACTTTGAAAAAGTGATTCCAACTGAGCGAACAATTCCTTTTTCGACCATTTTAAAAAACGGTGAGGCGATTTGGAATGCCAGTGGGCAAGAAGGTCCTCCTTTGATTGGTTTTGGTCGAAGCGTGGTCATTGAAGATGGTCAAGGCGTTGCGATCGATCAACTGGCTGTGGTCGGCTACATTCGCATGGATCGAATTTTGAAATCATTAGCTTTAGTGAAGTTAAGTGAAATCACGGTCGCAAGCAGCGAAGGTGAGATTTTAGCTCACGTCGACACAAAGCTGTTAAAAGAAAAAAAATTGCTCTTGGACAATGTGCTTTTCAAAGAAGCCCTGAATGCTAAAACCAAAACTGCGGTGATGAATGTCGAGAGCGAAGCGGGTCGACTTTTGGGAGCATTTTCAAAATCACACAATGGAAAAGTGATAGTGCTTGCCCAAGCGAGCGAGAAATCAGCATTTGCGGCGGTGGGAGATCTGGTTGAAAGATCTTTGATATTTTCGTTGATCGTAATGACGGGTGCTTTCTTAGCTTCGATTTTACTTTCGCGCTCATTGACTTCACCGTTAGCTCAGTTGGTGGATCGTATGATGTTGGTTTCCCAGGGGGATTTGACAACCTTAATTGATGTGAAAACCAAAGACGAAACCGGAGTGTTGGCGGATAGCTTTAATGAGATGATTGTGGATCTAAAACAATCCCGGGATCAATTGGAACAGGTCAATCGAGATTTGGATCAAAAAGTAAAAGACCGCACCAAAGAGTTGGAAATTCAAAATCACAAAGTGAAAGAAGCACAAGAAGCTTTGCTGCGCACCACGCGCTTGGCCAGTGCTGGGGAAATTGCCGGACGGGCAGCCCATGAGGTTTTAAATCCGTTGACCAGTTTGTTAACCCGAGTGGGCATTATGGATCGAAAAATTAAAGGCGAGGTCAAACCACAAGTCGCCATGCTGGCCGATATCCAAGGGGCTTGGTCGCAGGATTTCGCGTCAGGTGGTTTTGATAAACTTGTGCAGGTATGGAAGCAACCTTCCCAAGTGCAACTGGATCAAACTATGTGGCAAGAAGATCTAGAAAATATCGAAGCCGTTGGTAAAAATTTAAATCAGCAAATTTCCACCCTGCACAAAGACACCGAATTTTTGGCACAAGAAGGTGCTCGAATTAATAAAATTATCAATGGAATGCGAAAGCTTTCTGTGACCAGCGCAGATCAAAAAGATTTGTCTGTGCATGAGATATTGAAGGATTCATGTCACATTATGGCAGATCTTTTCTCGCAGGAAAATTTTCAGTTGGTTCAAGAGCTCCAGGCTGAAAATGATATGGCTCATTTGGATCGGGATGAATTTGTACAAGCCATGACCAACATGATGAGAAATTCATTGCAGGCCATGGTAGAAGCGAAAACAAAATCCCCAAGTGCAAATTATAAAGGAAGCTTAAGAATTTTGACTGCCACGGTTGATGGTGCTTTGCAAATCTACATTGAAGACAATGGGGTCGGAATTTCTGCCGAGAATCAAGTTCGACTTTTTGACAGTCATTTTACGACGAAGTCACCTGACGAGGGAACCGGAATAGGCTTAGGAA
>CAZDHC010000071.1:0-17931 GCA_964505225.1 uncultured Bdellovibrio sp.
TTCCATGAACAAGTTCAGTGACTGACTTTGATCGATGAAAGCTCCGCGATCAGCGCCCATTTCGATCAAACCCTTCATCGGAACTTCCCAAACTGTGCGGTAAATCTCTTTTAGTTCCGGAGTGATTCCAGCGATGTCTTGGATCGATCCTTCGGCCATTTTGATTTCATTTCGTAAATCTTCGTTCCAAAGACCTAAAGCCTTTAACTCAGTTACTAGGTATTTGTTCACTTGCATGAATTCACCTGAAAGAGTTTCGCGCTTAAATAGATTTGAAATCTGTGGTTCAGTGGCTTCGTAGCAACCAACAATAGATGCAATCGTCGCCGTCGGAGCAATTGCAATCAATAGTGAGTTTCTAAGACCGAACTTTACCATTCGTTCGCGCAAAGCTTCCCAACGTTTTTTGTCTGTTGGTTCCACATTCCACAATTCGAACTGGAAAACCCCTTTGGCTGCTTTGGTTTCCGCAAAATTTGAGTGAGGTCCATGCTTTTCAGCCAAAGCAACTGAAGTGACTAGGGCGTTGTAGTAGATCTCTTCTTGAATGCGCTTTGAAAGCTCCATAGCTTTTGCCGAGTCAAACGGTAAGCGCAATTGGAAAAATACGTCTTGCAATCCCATGATGCCAAGTCCAACTGGGCGCCATTTGTTGTTCGAGTCTAGAGCTGTCGAAATCGGATAGAAATTGATGTCGATCACTCGGTCCAAATATTTAACAGCTGTTTGGACAGTTTTTGCCAACTTTTCAAAGTCGAACTGACCATTCACTATATGGCGACCAAGGTTCACAGAACCCAGGTTGCAAACCGCAGTTTCGGAATTTGAAGTCACTTCTAAAATCTCAGTGCAAAGATTTGAAAGGTGAATCACGTTTTGCGGCTGACCAGTCTGGTTTGATTTAAGATTTGAAGCATCTTTCCAAGTCATCCAGCCATTACCTGTTTGCGCCAATGTCTTGATCATTCGGCCATACAAATCACGAGCTTTAATTTGCTTCATGTAAAGTTTTTGAGTTTCAGCTTCTTCGAAGGCTTTTTCAAACTCAGGTCCATAGGTGTCAACCAAGTGAGGAACTACACGAGGGTCAAACAAAGACCACATTGCATCTTGTTCAACTCGCTTCATGAATAAATCTGGAACCCAGTTTGCTAAGTTCAAATTGTGAGTTCGCTTAGCTTCGTCGCCAGTGTTGTCGCGAAGTTCAAGGAACTCTTCGATGTCAGCATGCCAAGTTTCTAGATAAACGCAGGCTGCGCCTTTACGTTTTCCGCCTTGATTAACCGCTGCCACTGAGCTGTCCATCGTTTTCAACCATGGAATCACGCCATTTGAATGACCATTTGTTCCTTTGATCAATGAACCACGAGCGCGAACTCGGTGGAAAGCCACGCCGATGCCGCCAGCAAATTTAGAAAGCAAAGCGATATCAGTGTATTTGTCATAAATCGCACGCAAATCGTCTTCTGGAGAATCACAAAGATAACAAGAAGACATCTGTGGGCGAACTGTGCCTGAGTTAAATAAAGTCGGAGTCGAAGCCAAGTAGTCGTGTGAAGAAATCAAACGATAGAACTCGACTGCTTCTTCGATAGATTGAGCTAAACCACAAGCCACTCGCATGAAAAAGTATTGAGGAGTTTCAAAAACCTGACGAGTCTTTGGGTTCTTTAGCAAATAGCGATCATAGATCGTGCGTAGACCAAAGTATTCGAAACGATCTGTTCTGAATGGCTCAATGGCTGCAGAAAGTGCCGCTTTATTCGCTTCAACAAACTTATAAGTGGACTCGCCAATGATTCCAGCTTGATAGCCAAAATTGATCGAGTCTGCAAAAGACTTAATTTTTTGAGAGCGAACTTCCTCGTCGACATAAATAGCCAATAGGCGAGCCGCCAAGCGAGAATACTCGGGATCTTCGCCAATAAGTAAAGATGCTGTCTGGATACAAAGGTTGTCTAATTCTTTAGTCGTAGCACCGTCGTAAAGACCACTGATAGCTTTAGTTGCAACTCGTAATGGATCCACTTGAGGAATTCCATAGCAACAGCCAGTTACGCGTTCTACAATTTTAGTCACGTCTACGGCTTCTAGTGAGCCATCTCTTTTGCGAACACGCATCACATGCGGGTAAGACGCATCTGAAGAGCTGATTGAATCATTGTTGCTAATATTTCTATTGAATTCAGTTTGAAGCATTATTTTCCCCTATTTTTAGCTTCTTGTTTCCCTAGTTGTTTTCCTAGGCCTTTTTGAGACAAAGAAACCCCGCTGGTAGACGGTGTTGGTGTTAACCTAGACCGAGGACCAGTTTGTTTTCGATGTACTCAAAAATCTTTTTTGTTCTTATCTGTACTAGAGAGAAGCGGCAGTTCCTAGATACACTAGATATAGTGGCCTACTCAGTCGGACTCATCATGAAGTCCCTATCTCTTGATATTGACGATAAGGTTAGGATTGACCCTTGCCAAGAAAATTCTTGAAAAAAAATTCTAAAATTTTGTGTCATTGCTCAAGAATCGCGCATCACTTTGAAATCATTTGACATAATTTGACTGAACTAAAAATGGGCATGACTGAGCGATCTCTAAGCACAAGACCAAGGTCTCGTTGTTTGCGGTCGAACTTTCGCCAGTTTACAAAAGCTTTGCGCGCCGCGAATTCTGTCATATCTTACAGAAACTTAAATTATGACTTTTTTGGCAGCAAAAAATGAATCTTCAATCGCAGGTAGTCAAAAAGAAAAAGATAGTTTAATTAGATGAAATAAAATGAAATTAGCAAAATTTTGCCTTCTATCATTATTAATACATGGAATTTTCTTTTGTGGATTGGGGATTCCTTATTTGGTGCGAAATCTGCCTCAAGATTTACAGCAAATCGAGATTTCTGAGGTCATTCGACCTAGCAACAGTAAGTCGGCTAAAGTATCAGCACAAAAACCTAACCAAATCTTGTCAAAGCCTGTTTCCAATCAGCAAAGTTCTGAAAAAACTGAAACAAATGAAAACTCAAAATCCGTAGTAAATGAAAATTTAGATTCTGTTAAAGCTAATTCTCAAGATTTTGTGGCCTATGAAGTGGGGCAGGTGACCGAGTCGCCAAGACTGCAACACGAAGTAAAAGTAAACTATCCACCCGAGGCGAAACGAGCCGGTGTCGAAGGGGTTGTGGAGTTAAAACTCTTGATCAGCGAAAAAGGTAAGGTCGAAAAAGTCGAAGTGATCAAAGGACCCGGATTTGGCTTAAACGAAGTCGCAGCTAAAGCAGCGCAAGAATTTTTATTTTCACCTGCAAAAATAAAAACAGAAACAGTTGCCGTTCGGATCATCTATAAGTACAAGTTTGTTCTCAATCGATAAGCGATTGTTTACAGCTTGGAGTTTTTATGAGTTCGACTATATTTAAATTAGTTTTTTCAATATTTCTATTTTCAGGTCAGGCGTCAGCGGAAAAATACGAAACAGTCGTAGAAGGTGTCGCTTTCAACTCGGCCTCAAAAGTCGTCTTAGATCAAGATGCGATCAAAAAAAGCAAAGCGCCAGACATTGCAACTTTGCTTTCAACTCAAGCCAATATTTCTGTGAGCAATTCAAATTTCCAGCCAGGTTCAATCTATTTACGCGGTGGCGATTCAAGTCATGTCCTTATATTAGTAGACGGAATGCCTGTATTTGATGCCTCTACTGTTCAAAAAACTTCGAGCCTGAACAGCATTGATATTAAATCCGTACGAAAAATCGAGATCATAAAAGGTTCTCAATCTGTATTATACGGTGGCCAGGCTTTAACGGGAGTTATAAAAATTGAAACCTTACCTTTGGAAATTGAAAGTCGTGCTGCCGGAAATTTGGAACTTGGAGCTTACGAGTTTCAAAAAGCAGGTCTTTCTGGCGTTCGTCAAATTGACAACACTCAAGGTGTTATCGCCAATGCCGAGTGGTTTTATAAAAACGCTAGATCTCCAGTTTTAGATTCAGAATATCGTTATCCGTCGCGATTGAGTGCGGGGCAGGTGGGATATTTGTACCGTGATCAATTCGACAGCTTTATTAAAGTCAGTGGCTTCAATCAATTGGACAATATAACCACCACGGGCAATAACCAAAAAGCAGTAGATGTTAGTGATTTTAAAGCTAGCAATCAAACCATTGCAGTTGCGGCTGGATTAAAAGCAAAAAATATCAAGATGCGACCACAAGTATTGGTAGGAACGCAAAACACCACTCGTTTTTATAAGGAGATTGCAACAAACACCGATGAAGCCTACGGAAGTCGCTTGCTTCATGTGCGGGGCGAGGTCACTCCAATAGATTTGGAGCAATTGCGTGCGGTTGCTGGTGTCAATTATAGTACTGAGTTTTTTGATTACAGCTCTAGAACGTCGGGAAAATACAATGCTTCTACCGAGAAAAAGGGAGTGTTCGCCAAAGCGGACTATTCTTTGACAAAAGATTTACTTTTGGAAGCCGGAATTCGAGGTGACTATGAAATGGGCCGGGACCGTGAAGACACCTTTCAGATTGGCTTAACAGCTTTTGAAAATCTCAAGGCTGAATATTCCACTGGCTACAAGGCTCCGTCACTGTTTCAGATGTTTTCAGTTGGCTATGGTGGAAATCCAAATTTGAAAGCTGAAAAGGCAAGAAGCTACTCTGTTAGCTATGAGCAGCCATGGGAGTCCGAGCAGTTTTCTCAGTTGGGAAGTGTCACCGGTTTTGTTACAAGTTTTGAAAACCTGATTCAATACGTCGGGGCGCCGCCAACGGGTGGATATCAAAATATTGGTAAGGCCGAAACCCGAGGTGTTGAATTAGCCTATGCGATCAAAAACAAATCCGGCACCAGGCTAGATACAAATGTGGGTTACCAAGAGCCATGGGATTTAACCAATTCCATGCGTTTGATTCGTAGACCATTGCAATCTGGAAGTGTTCGTCTGAGCCAGAATTTAGATAAGGATCAATTCGGAATTGAGACCTTGTGGAATGGAGACCGGGTGGATCGTTTTGGTAGTGGCTCTTACGGCACCTTGAAAGGCTACAACTATTCAAATGGATTTTACAACCATCAGGTGACGGATCAAATATCTGGTTATATCCGGGTCAACAATATCGAAAACGTCAGATTCGAGTCTTCTCGCGGTTTTTATGACGAGGGAAGATTTTGGTTACTTGGAATGGAAATGCAAAACCTTTAAGGGGTTACAAAATTGGAGAGCCTCGATGTTCGAGGTCTTTCCAGCTACTTAAATCCAATTCGGAAAGAAGGCTCGTATCGAGCTGCTTTCCTTGAAACGATCTATTTTCGCGTAAAAAATCGATCATATACTGATGCGTGCCCATTTTATCCGAAGTCCATTTGGGCGCGACCAGTTCGTCCCAGCGACTGGCAAAAGCGGCAAGACGGTGGATGTAAATCCTTGGGGACAGATGCTCTAAAAACAGTTGGACGCGTTCGGCATAGGGCGTTCGTTCAATAGGCGTGAATTCACCCTGGTGAAAGATCTTTTCAAGTGGAGTGTCTTTTAAGACGTGCAAATTGTGAAGTTTGACGTTGGTGATTGGCAAATCATTGCAAATTTTTGCGGTTTCGATGATCTGTGCATCAGTTTCATTTGGCTGACCAAACATCAAATGGATTCCCAAATCAACGTTGGTGTTTTTTGAGATCTTATCAATGGCAGCTAGACTTTGTTCGCGAGTGTGCCCTCGGCGCATAAAGGTTAGTTGATCATTATCAAAACTTTGCACGCCAAGTTCGACCGCTACAAAAGACTTTTCATGGTATTCGTTCCAAAGGTTCATCACCGCAGGGGATAGGCAATCAGGGCGCGTGCCCACGACAAAGCCTTTAACAAAGTCATAAGACAAGGCGGTTTCGAAATTAATTTTTAATGAGTCTAATTTGGTAAACGTGTTGGTATAGGCCTGGAAGTAAACCAGAAACTTTGTGGAATTGTACTTTTTTAAAATCGCCTGATGATATTTTTCGATTTGTTCCCGCAGGCCCATACTGAGGCTTTCAGATTTAGCAGCGGATCCCCAAACGTCACAAAAAACGCAAGTCTGCATTCCTTTTAGGCCACGGCGATTTGGGCAGTCATCCACCACTGAAACTGGGATTTTATAAACCTTGCCGCCAAACTTGGCGTTATAGAATTCTGAAATAGGTCGGTAAGGTAGACCATGCCATCCGCTTTGCATCAGCAGTCTTTACGCTGAAACAAAGCAGAATGGTAATTGATTCTAAGTTTAAGCTGTTTTTTTAGAGTTAATAGTCTGATGTAAACCCAGAAGTCGGCCTAGTTTCTTTTTGGTGGCATCATCATTAGATAGATACATCTGAACTCGTAATTTTTCCATTTCAAGGGTTCGAACGACCGAGGCCGAGATTTCTTCGATTGGAGCGGTTTTTAAGATGATATCGGCAGCACCAAGGCGAAAGAGTTTTAAAAGAATTTCTCGCGAATCGTCCCCAGAAATAAAAATCAATGGATAAAATCTGGCATCTTTTCTGATGTGAGCAATAAATTCGCCGCCACTCATTTTTGGCATGTGATAGTCGCAAATAATTAAATTGGGCTCAAAATCGTAGACTTCTTTGAGGGCTTCGGTTGGATCAGGCAAAGTTCTGACAATGTATCCATCTGCCCCAAGGCTAAATCCTAATGCTTCCGCGTAGTCTATATTGTCATCGATGATCATAATTTTACTGCTCATAACACCTGCCTGTTGATATATCGGTCAGGAGTTTTTCTTTCTGAATTAGCTAAAATAGCCATAAAGGAATGGAATTGATCTGAAAAAGGTTTTATGGAATCTTAACTCAAAGCCAGGACTTGGAGATTCAATTAATGTCAGTGGATTGGTTTAAGTACAATTTTGAGACAGTCATAACCAATGATGGAAGTCCTACTTTGAGATGGCTGGGTGATGAAAATCAAGAAACTATGCACCACAGTGGCGGCGCCTATATCGAAACACAATTAATTTATGGAGAACCCGTTCGGCAGGGAATAAAGCAGGGCGCGAGGTCGGCATTATCTGTAGGGCTTGGCTTGGGTTACAATGAAATTTTAATTGCCACTGAGGCTATGGCTGCCCAAGTTCCGCCGGCTCAATTTCGGATGGTCAGCTTTGAGTCTGAAGTGATTTTGCGAACCGAATTGTTGAAGTGGATTCAGAATCGCTCAGATGCAGCACCGATATATGATGATGTGTTCAGTTTCTATGAGCTGGAGCGAAGTGCTAAAATAAAAGAAGTTAAAGGTTGGTTGTTAGAGATGTTTGAGTCTGGCGCTTGGAAAATTTTAGATTCATTAAATTCAGACACAGAGATTGAAGAAAAATTTGAAATGGTTCTTTATGATGCTTTTAGCTCTAAAACTTCGCCCTATTTATGGCAGGAAGATTTTTTGAGCCGATTTTTAGTTCAGGTTGCGGCAGATCGCTGTTTATTAACGACCTATGCCTGCACAGGCAATTTGAAAAGAGCGCTCAAAGCCAATGGTTTTTCTTTATATTTGCCAGCAGGATTTCACAGCAAAAGAAATCGAACGATTGCATTAAAGGGATTTGAATTTAAAAACGGTGACAATTAGTTGTTCGGTTTTAGCTCAATAAATTTTCTGACGTATTCGATGATGGCACTTTTGGATTCACTTTGTAGGCCAACAAATTTGAGGCCAGCATATTGATCCGAACCAACATAAACAACTTCAACTGTCGAATGTATTGGGCCATATAAGTTTGAACTTTTGAGAACTGTTTTAAATTTTTCTCCAATTTTGACATCAGGCGCTTCGGTAATGCCAAGGCCGCCTTCGCTAATTGAAAGAACTCGAGCATTGAAAGATCCAGTGGTGCCTTCGCAATTCAAGGTGCCCATAATTGGAACACGAGGATGTTGTCTTCTAGAAACACCAAGTTCATCCATTAATTTATGGATTTGATAAATATCCTTCCACTCGGAATATCCTTCTGTCCAAATTTGCACAGCGCTAAAATCTTTCAGTGGTCGCAGGTAATCCATCATTTGATCATGAAACATAGGTTTAGACTCGACTGCACCATTGCGGATTTTCCAAAGTCGGTCAGATCCAAGTTTTGGTTTTTTATCCATACTTTCTAAATCTGAACTTAATTTTGAAAGTCGACTTAATGGCACCCAGTCGGTAGAACCGCGGCCCCAAACCAATGGATTTTTTAAACCTTCGGCATGATGCGCTACCTCATCTTGTTTGTAAGGGCCAATTATTTGATCGTCTGAAAAAAGAAACCATTTTCTATCTGACATAGTTGCAATAGGATAACAAACCGGAGGCAAAAGTGAAGTACATTATTAGCGGAACGAATAGACCAGGCTCAAGAAGTCGCCAAATTTCAAACGTCATCCAAGAAATCTATCGAAACAAGTCAGAAATGGTCGAAATCATAGATTTAGCAGAGCTTCCTTATGAAGAGTTGACGGGTCAGCAGTACGGAGCTAGCCCCCATCCTTCGGTAAAATGGAATGAGGTTTTGAAAAAGGTTGAGTCCGCTGAGGGTTTGATTTTTGTCATACCTGAATACAACGGATCTTATCCTGGGGCTTTAAAGTACTTTGTCGATCATTGGAAATATCCGGAAGCTTTCGAGTACAGGCCTATTTGTTATGTAGGACTTGGAGGAATGTTTGGCGGACTTAGGCCGGTTGAGCATTTTCAGCAGGTGATGGGGTATAGAAATGCTTTTCAATTTCCCAACAGAATTTTTTTAATGAATATCTTCAAAACTTTACAAAATGGTAAAATCGAAGACCCAAATTCAATGAAGCTTCTTGAGGAGCAGGCCGAAGGTTTTCAAAAATTTGTTAAAGGGCTGGTGAGTCAGGGTATTGATGCCAACAGCGTGAACGCAAAAAGACCCGTGAAATAAGCCAAATTAAAGCGAAGAACGGTTTAAAAGCTTTTTCAAAGCAGCCAGGTCTTGAGCTTCGCTGGGAGCTACTTTTTTGTCTGCAGCTTGCATCTCACGGTGAGCCCGGTCAGAAAGAAAAGAGTTGTCTGTAGCCTGAATCACTTTTCTGAGAGATTTTTGAGCTGAGCTTGAATCCAAGTTTCTACCTAGACCCTCTATTGCGATAGCTCGAACAACCATTTCAAACTCTTGAGCTGGTAGAGTTTGTTGATTTGAAATGGGCGTTAAGGCAATTTGCTCTAAAAAGGGAACAGCAGCTTTGTCCATTTGAAATGAAATTAGGTAGGCTGCCAATGCACGCTCATCACCAGGTTTTTGAAAATCCAAAGAAATATTCGTAAGTTTTTCAAGATCTCGAATCGACAAAGTTAAGGCTTTTTCTTTTAATTTTTTTTCGATTTCCTCAGGGTTTTGATCGAGTTTAGCGACGGCGGCAACTTGATTTTTCCAATCAAGTTGATCGGCTAGGGATTCATTCTGAATAAAATCTTCTCCACTTTTTCCTTCTGTATTACGGCTGGATGACTCGGATGATTTTGGCGGAATCGTGTTCGCTGATTCATCAGATATTGAAATGTTCAGATTTTTTTGAAGCGAAGGATCGTGAAATAGAGCCAATATAAAAACTAGCCCTAACAGAAAAACTGTCAAAAAAGTTAATTTGGAAATTTTCATGCAATTCCGTTTCTAAAAGTCACTACTTTACGTCAAAGGCATCGTAAAGTGGAACTGCGACCATTTGTTGGATCGATTTTCCTGCAAAACGAGAGTCTTCTTGCCATGCTCCCTGAGCTTGATCTGAAGAGGGTATTAGGACTTTTCCGTTCTGATTCAAGGCCAATACTTTTCCTTGGTACAAAGACAATTGTTCAATCTGATCCGGCATCATCTGGTTGGTCGCGGTTAAGTTCATTGTTTCCGGATCTAATTTATAGATCCCTTGATTTGCTGCCAAAACAAATAAGCCAGTTTCGCCTTTCGGAGTGGCTGTTAAAAATCTTTGTGCTTGTTGAGGAAGTGATTTTGCGGACGAGAATTTGCCTTCAGAAAAAATATATCGTCCCACTTGATTTTTTTGATTCAAGTAAACCGCATATCTTTTGATTCCCAAATCGAGTTCTTCAAAATCAGCTAACTTGTCAGCCCCTTGGCCGCGATCTTCTTTAAGCAATTTGTAATAAGAGTAATCATCCGAAACAGGCAGATCTGTTTTGAAGAACTCGTACATCTCAATTGCAAAAGATTGAACTCCGTTAAATAAAGACGCACCGAATGAGGTTCGTTTTAAGTTGCCGTGAGCTCCATTGGTTTCTCGAGTGTGGAACTGGCCGCTATCTAGTATTTCAGCTTGGCCAATTTGATTGATGGTCAAAAGCCCCTCTCGGGTTTGAATCGGAGACTTGTTGAAAACAAAGTTACTTCTCCCCATAGCCATTAAGCGAGCCATGGCTTTGTAGACCGGGTGAAAATTTTGACCAAGGACCGCGACTCGAGCGTAATATTCCATTTCGACAGAGTGTGAGCCCGATTGAGCATAGTCGCGATCGCAACCCGAAACAGATGTCTCAGCATATGGACCACGGGTGCAGCGGGTGTGCATATAGCCAGCAGTGTGGCGAGCCTCATGAATCACAGTGCCGACGCGACCTAAGGTAGAAGACAAAGACCAGCCATTTTGCATCGTGAAATATCCACCAGAATTGTAAGCAGTCGCGTAGGGAACGTCATTGCCGCGATCCATTCCGCGCGTTTGAGACTTCATCCAAGAGTAATATTGCCCTGCAGGAATATATCCCCTGATTAAAAGATTACTTCCTTGTGAACTAAAGGCTCCATTTTCAATTATCTGAAGGTCGTCAAAAAGTTTTTTAGAATCCTTTTTAGAGTCGCATATCTCTAATCCACCAAAAGACTCAATATTGATATTGAAGTCCGAGATGTATTTTTGGGCTGTATCTTGAGGGATGCAGCTGAAATCACCGTCTGACCAAGGTAAATCTGCGGCAGAGACTTTGCTCAAGGTAGTGAGTGTTAACAAAAGCGCAATTTTAATAGGTGTCTTGATTGAAGTTTTCATGCCAGGTACGATCAGACGTCAGAGAATGTATGTCGAGATTAAAAAGCGGTTGGAACGCAGAATCAATTTTATAGGTGGAATTAATTTAATTTTTTGATGGCCGCAGCTTGTTTATAGGCGGCTATTTTTTCATTTAAGAAATTCTGAGCTCGGTACTTTTTTACGTTGTGAGTCGATTCTTTACGCAGATGCATCTGAGAAACGCCCTTTTCTTCTAAGCGGTTTTTTTGTTTTCCGTAAAAAGGGCGACCCTCGGGGGTGTACAGTAGATATTTGTTATTTTCGGGCATGTAAATGTAAAGATCGAACTCTAGGTCGACGTCTTCCTTTAATTCCGAAAGATTGATCATGACCATTTTTTCGTCCAAAGAATCTTCAAGCGTCAAATCTAAGCTTTCTTGAGTCGGGAAAAAGGCCATTGCGATCTCGTCGCCCTCGTGAACGGATTTTCTTAGAAACTCAGCCTGTTCAAGTGCCCAATCTGTAAAATCAACCTCTTGAATCTTCATATCCATCGTATCCTTTTCGGAAATGGATTCGCCGTTGGATTTTAAAAACCCAAAGAGGCGGGTTTGAATCGAATCAATAAAGTTTTTATCGATCGTTCTATTTTTGCCCATGGCGCAGACTAGGTAGCCGTTGAATTTAGGACTTTGCACGGTGATGCATGCAATGTTGGATGACTTTTCTACTTTTTGGATCTGCTTGCCATCATTTTTTAGAGCGGTTTCATCCAAGGCTTGTTGAGTTCCGCGGACAATGATGGACTGTTTAGATAGGTCTTCCTTTTCCCCTGGTTCAACTTGAAAATTCCAATCAGATTTTCCGGCAATATCACCGGACTCCATTATTGGAGTTTGTTTGGCGCCAGCTTGTGTTGCTGACCCTGAAGGTTTTGGCTCTAAGGAATCCCACATGGCTGAATTGTCAGCAGTTGATGGATCTGAATTATCCAGGGCACCAAATGGGGACGAGGAATCTTTGCCGGGTTTTGGTTTCTCTTTACCGGCCTCCTGTTTCATTCGCTCAGACCAATGTTCAAAGCTTTCGCCGGGCTGCTGTTCTTGTTCAGGTGAATAACCGCCAGAATTTGGCTGACCAGAATTTGGATTAAAGCCAGAACTAGAATTATTCGAGTTGCCATGAGTCGGATTGTAAGCGGGGCCAGATTGAGATCCTTGGCCTGGAGTGTAGCCTGGCCCCATACCAGATCCTTGAGTTGGATTGTATGCTGGTCCTTGCGAATTTTGAGTCGGATTATAGGCTGCTCCGGATTGGGAAGCTGGAGTGGTTGCTCCCGCAGCTCCGCCCATGTAAGCGGGGCCAGAAGGTTGCTTTGATCCTTGTTGAATCATAGGTCCGGCGCCACCCTGAAAGCCTCCGGTTTGAGTCGTCGAATCTTCGGCTGTGTCTTCAGTAGGGTCAGCGCTGCTAACGAGCTGGGAAAGTGCAGCACGAGCCTGTTCAAATGAAGTTTTCATTTGATCGCCGGTTGTAGTTTCGCCTTTAAAAGTAATCGCGCCTTGGTCGGCAGGGCCCGCTTCGCCAGCAGGGCGATCTTTAGTCAAAGCCGCTTGAGCTTTAGCCTCATCGTCCTTTTTCATTTTCAGGATGATGCGTTCGATCGCTGGTCCTGAAACCGGAGGATATAAATTATATTCTAAGCCCATTTCGGTCAGAAGCCTTTGTGAGGCGCCCGTACTTTTTTCAGCAAAACCAATGATTCGAACCGGAAAGGCTTGAACGAGCATCTTAGGAAGGACGCGGACTTTTTTGTTGGGGTGATCGCAGGTAAGGAAAACATACTGAGGGTTTTTTTGAATAATGTAAGCCAAGGCTTCGCGCAAATTGGTGGCACTACCGACAATCCAATTTCGATTTTTTAAAAAGTTCTCGGCTTGGACCATAATTCCAGCCTGAGACTTTAAAATAAAAATCGAAAAAATCTCGCTTGCCACGACATTGCCTTCTTCTGTTTCTTTTGCAGAATCAGATGTATTGCTATTGGATGAAGTCGAAGGTTTCCCGCTGTCTTCGATGTTGTAACTCCTGCTGTTTCGGCTTCAAAATCTAAATTAAGAACTATCCTGCTTTCCATTTGTTTGTCTTAAGATCTGCCAGCATCTTTTCAGATACTAAAAGAGTCTCAAGACGGTGTTCTAACTTTTCAAGTAGATCTTCAAAACTCATTTTTTCTTTCACGTTTCCATTGGGAGCGTCGACCACCATGCGATCGATCGTTTCCTCAGGAATGTATTGCATCAGAGCAATTCGAATCATGCTGTAAAGTTCGCGTAGTTGCGACGTGAGCATGCGGATTTCCTTTCGGACTTCGATCAAGTCACCTTCTAAAAGAAGTTGATCAATAGCCGCAGCTAAGCTGTCATAGTCGCAAGGCTTTTCAAGAATTCTAAACACGCCTATTTCGACAGCATCTAGAACAGTTTGTTTATCCAATTGGCCTGATAAAACGATGAATGGAAAGCCTTTGATATCGTAGGCTCGCTTCATCATTTCAAGTCCCGTCATGCCCGGCATCTTGTAATCGGTGATAGCCATTTTCATATCGTTTTTAATCAGGTCGGGAAGCGCAGTTAAAAAATCTGTTGGCTTTATAAAGCTGCGAATTTCGTATTGATCTGATAAAAGATCAGTAAAATTATCAAGCAAATCTTGTTCGTCATCAATGACAGCAATCAGGGCTTTGTTCATGATTTTCCCTTCGAAAATAGTTCACTTTTTATTTTGAATGAGGATTGGATTAATGTCCAAATTTTCATTGGAGAAGACAAGAATTGTCTAGACTTAGGTCGAATGGATCAGCAGTTGAAAATTAGAAACCATCCCAATCCAGTGACTGAGGTTTGCTTTCTAATAAAAAGTTGCTAATTTCAGTTTTCTTGGCCATTCCATCTGAATAACCAACATCCATCAGTGATTTGGTAAAATCAGACTCGAACATCAGGTAAGAAATGATCTCGCTGGCGTCTTCTAATGGGCCTAAGCCTTTAAGAACATACCGTATGACTCGGGGAAGGCGCTCGGACATTTCGGCTGCCATCTTGCCGATATCTCGAGAGGGGCTAATAAATAGTGCTCGCACAGGTTTGAAATTTAAATTCCCTTGATGCTCCTTGGGCACTCGTCTTAAAAATTCATTGATCCTTTGAAGTCGCTCAATATCGACCTCAATTCCATCTAGCAATACCGAATTCAATATGACATTGACGATTTTTGCAACGCTGGGGCTGTGTTGTGCAGTCGACAGATCCGGCTGAGAGATTTCGGATTGTTGTCGAACGCCAATGACCAGTAAATTGTTTGCGCCCAAATGTAGGGCCGGTGACAGGGGAGCTAAGTTTCGAACGCAGCCGTCGCCAAAGTAGCGATTGCCGACAGCTCTTGGGGGAAATAAAATCGGAATCGCCGAGCTTGCCATAATGTGCTCGGCTTGAATAAAAGTTTTTTCAGAGCGACGACGAGCGCGAACCCAGTTGGCAATTTCGGGGTCACCTTGAATAAAAGAAATAGTTTCGGAAGACTGATAATCAAGGGCGGTGATACACAGGGCACGCAAGGCCTTCGAGTTCACATTTTTTTGAATATTAGAAAAGTTCAAGTTCTCGCGAATCAGTTTTAATAAAGGATTTGTATCTAATAAGGAGCGATCGGCTGCGGGGCCAGCAAGGGCTCCTAAAGAAAGCTCACCCATCCAGCGCAAGCCAATTTTTCCAATTGAGACTGCGTCAGTTTTAAAGACATGATCTGAAGTCAGGCTTCCCCAAAGTTCAGTCAGCTTTATGCTACCATTGAAGAAATCATCGGCAAAGCTTGCCATGAATGAGGCATTAATGGCTCCGGCGCTTACACCCGAGTAAACTTCAAATGGGTTGTTTAGATTTTGAGCTGCTGCAATTTCGCCAATTGCTTTAATGACGCCTACTTGATAGGCGCCGCGTGCGCCACCGCCTGATAAAACCAATGCTTTCATGGATTTAGTTTAAATCCATTGAACGCCGTGTCCAAACATAAAAAAAGCACTTGCTTGAAACCGGCCCTATGGCCATAGTTAATGTAACAGTTATTGTTATATTAAGTAGACAATATTAACTAACTCTATTTATTAAAATAGACGAAAGGAATTTTTATGAAATTGATTTTAGCAGCAATATTTTTGTCGTCGTCGACGACATTTGCAGCGGCCTATAAATTGGATGCATCTCACTCGATTGTGGGTTTTGGCGTCAAGCACTTGATGTTTTCAACTACAAAAGGTCGTTTTAACAAATTCGAAGGAGCCTTTGATTTTGATGAAAAGAAATCTGAAGTGACTAAGATTGACGTTAAAGTAGACGTTGCAAGCATCGACACTAACGATGTGAAAAGAAATGATCATTTGAAATCTCCAGACTTTTTTGATGTTGCTAAAAACGCTGACATTAAATTTACTGCAGACAAAGTTAAAGTTGAGAAAAACAAAGCAGTTAAAGTTGCTGGTCAACTGACGATGAAGGGTATTACAAAGCCTGTGACATTGGATTTAACCTACAGCGGAACTGCGACTGATCCTTGGGGCAATGAGCGAGTTGGCTTTAACTTATCTGGCAAAATCAACCGAAAAGACTGGGGAATTAACTGGAATAAAAACCTAGATGGCGGTGGCGTTGTTGTTGGTGAAGAAGTTTCCCTTGAAATCGAAGGCGAAGCTGTAAAATCTAAGTAGTTTAATTGATTCAATCGGCAAGGGGATTTGAACTTGCCGATTGAATATTTGCGGTTCAGTTTTTTCTATACATTCTTAAATGAATTTAAGAATTCAAAATACCAAGCCTTCATTTTTTCTTGTAAATGCATATTTTCTAAAATTTCTTGTTCGGTTTGAACAAATGGTCCAGGTTGGATTGATTTAAGAGTTTCGGTTGCCAGTTGGCTCACCCACTCGACAGTGCTTTCTGGATGAAATTGAAAACCGACAATTCGCTCGCCAAACATAAACCCTTGATCGCTACAGATTTCATTGCCTGCAATTTTTTTGCAATTGGGCGGTGTCCAAAAGCGATAGCCGTGAAATTGAAAAACACTTAATTTTTCAGGTGAACTTCCAAAGTGGGGCAAAGATCGATCAATATTCACATCGTGCCAGCCAACTTCCCAGTGTGAATGTCTTTGAACTTTTCCACCTAATAACTCTGCCAGCAGTTGGCCGCCAAGACAAAGTCCTAGAACTTTCTTATTCAAATCAATGGCTTCCTTGATGAACTTCTTTTCTGGCTTCAACCATGGAAATTGATTCTCTTGATCGACATTGGGTGCGCCGCCCAAAACAATGAGCCAATCATAGCTATCGTGCTTGGGTAAAGTAGAGCTATTTGAATCCAGCAAATCTGCTCGCACAACTTGGAACTCAATCGAGTTGCCCTTGAGCCATTCTAATGTCGAGCCTGCAGGGTCTTCTTCGGCGTGTTGGAAAATAAGTACTTTTTGCTTTAACTTTTGATTTAAGTTTAGTTGGCTCATAAGGTTTTCTTTTGTAGCATAGTTCAATGGAAATACTAACTACCTTAATCAGTTTTTTACATCAATTTATCGATCTTATTCTTCATTTAGATCAAACGCTAAGTTTATGGGCGCAATGGATGGGGCCCTGGCTTTATGTTGTCATGTTTTTGATCGTGTTCGCAGAAACAGGTTTAGTCGTGACTCCATTTTTACCCGGAGATTCGTTGCTTTTTGCTCTCGGAGCGTTGGCTGCACTTGAAGAATCCGGAGTGAAAATCGAAGTGATGATTCCGTTGCTGATGGTAGCGGCGCTCATGGGAGATAATGTAAATTACTTTGTTGGGCGGTGGATTGGGAAAAAGGCCTTTTCTAAAGAAAAGTCCAAAATTTTCAATCCAAAATATTTAGAAAAGGCCCATAACTTTTATGAGTTGCACGGACCTAAGGCTATTATTTTGGGTCGCTTCATGCCCATCGTTCGCACCTTTGTTCCATTTGTAGCTGGTGTGGGCAGTATGACTTACCGTCGGTATATGGTTTTTTGTGTAATTGGAGCAGTGATTTGGATTAATTTGTTTATGTTTGCTGGCTATATATTTGGCAATTTGCCGCAAGTGAAAACCAATTTTCACATCGTTATTGTTGCGGTGATCGGCCTATCGTTAATGCCAATGGTGATAGAGCTAGTCAAAGCCCGTCGACAGGCTAAAAATGTCAATCCCGAACCAATTTCTTCTTCGAATTCTTGATGAAGAGATTTTTTAAGAACCTTCACTTGTTCCAAAAATATATTGATCAATGGTGGTATCCACCCCTGATGAGTTTTATTGCAGCAATTGACCATTTTGTTTTTATATTTCCGATTGATGCGATGATTGTCTCCAACGTGTTTATTCATCCTAAAAAATGGAAATCCATGGCGATTTGGTTCGCAGTCGGCTCGGCGCTTGGTGCTGTTTTGATTGCAATTCTAGCTCGCCACTTTGGAATGACATTTGTTGAATATTTTTTTCCTGCAATTCCCGACACGGCTGCTTGGAAGTGGGCAGTTGAGTTTTTTGAGGTTCATGGACTTTGGCTGGTATTTTTAACTGCGATTTTGCCAGCACCTCAGCAGCCCACCATGATCGTGGTTGGCTTTTCTCAGGTTTCATTGATTCAGATTGCGATTGGCTTATTTATCGGAAGGATCATTAAGTTTTTAATTATTGCGGCAGTCACAGCGCTTGCTCCCGAGCGTTTAAAAAACCTATGGGGAATTCAAGGTGAACTTCATGAGCTTGATGAAATACCTACATCTCAAAAACTTCCCCCAAAGCCCTCAAATCAAAATAAATGATGTGTCTAGCTTTTTTCTATCCGGAAGTTTGACGCAATAATTTAGTGTAGGGTTTT
>CAZDHC010000072.1:0-17857 GCA_964505225.1 uncultured Bdellovibrio sp.
TTGCGGTACCTCTACCTCAGTTGACCACAGCCAGGACAGGGAGATAGACTTCGACTAAAAGAAAAAAAATCAGAGGCCGTACCAAAAATTGAATTGCTTAAAACACAAAGCGGAACAGTCGAAACATTGTTTGAAGATTCACCTTTCGAGGGCGTGGGATTTTCACAAGTCAACACGGCTCAAAATCTGAATTTAACTGATACTATTTTAAATTGGACCAAATCTACTAACCCTCAATTTATTTACGATCTTTACTCGGGTGGCGGAAATTTTTCATTTCCAATGCTTAAGCAGTTTCCCAAGGCCAGCCTAGTTGGCGTAGAACTGAACGAAAAGTCAGTTTTTAGAGCTCAAGAAACACTCAACAAACAAAATATAAGTCCAAATAAGGCAAAGTTCTTTCTATCGGATGTGGCTCATTTTTTAAAACGACGCCGGATTGAGACTGATTCTTTGGTATTATTGGATCCGCCTCGTGGTGGCTGCTCCGAAGAGGTCATTCAAGCTCTTGGTAACCAGAAAATTAAGCAAATTATATATCTGAGCTGCAACCCTTCTGCACTTGCCAGGGACCTAGCTAATTTTAAGAAGCTTGGCCCGTGGAAAATCGCTAGAGTTCAACCATTTGATATGTTTCCACAAACAGACCACATCGAAACACTGGTAGAGCTTGTTATTGACACCCCGTAGTCCATTGATATCCTTATTTTAATGAGATTTTTGCTGATTTTATTTCCCCTCATTTTAGTTGCTTGCTCAACTTTCTCTGCTGCCGACCGAGAAGAGGCTTCAATGCATCTTCAAATTGGAACTTCTCAACTTCAAAATGGAAATTTGCCATCAGCGCTGCAAGAGCTTTTGTTGGCTGAAAAATTAGACGACGAAAACCCATATATTCAAAACAATTTAGGCCTCACTTATTTTTTAAGAGAGCGGGTTGATTTGGCTGAAATTCATATTCGTAAAGCCTTGGAACTTCAACCCAACTATTCGGATGCTCGAAATAATCTTTCTCGGGTTTTAATCGAACGTGGAAAATACAATGAGGCCGCAGCTACTGCTCAGATTGTTATTGATGATTTGACTTACCAAAACCCCGAGAAACCACAAATTAATTTAGGAATTGCACGATTTAAGATGAATCAGTTTGATTCTGCTCGAATGGCTTTTTTAAAGGCGATTGATTTCAGTCGCGACAATTGTTTGGCCAATTCTTACTATGGGCGCAGCCTTTTCGAATTGAAAGATTACAAAAAAGCAACTGATGCGCTTGATCGCGCAGTTGGATTTTGCCAAAGAGCGCAGTTTGATGAGCCTCATTATTATAGCGCTTTAGCTTATTTTGAAGTTGGCCAAAAAAGCAAATCAGTAGCTCGATTTGAAGAGATGATTAAGTTATATCCTCGTGGTAAATACATAGATAAAGCAAAAGAGATGCTTGAGACAATACGAAGGTAAAAAATGAGTAAATTAGGAAATTTGTTGAAATCTGAACGCGAAAAAAAGGGACTTTCTCTTCATGAGATCGGAATGACTTTGAAGATTAATTCAAAAGTCTTAAAGGCCATCGAAGAGGGCGATGAGTCCAATTTTCCAGCAAAAACATTTCTACGTGGCTTTATTAAGTCTTATGCTCAATATCTTCGACTCGACATCAACGAAGTTTTAAATCTTTTCCAAGAAGAGTTTGGAACGACTCGCCCAGAGGAGCCCAAAAAGGCTGCCCCGTCTGTCAACAATGCTCATGCAACCTCCGCTCCCGCGGATCCACCAAGGGCGCAATCGAGTGTTCCGAATTCAACACCGACCACTCCTAAATTTGACTCTCAGCTGCGACGCCCGGACAACTCAGCATTGCCAGCAGAATCTTCGAATCGAATTTACAAAATGATTGGCGGAATTCTTCTGGTGCTGCTAATCGCATTTGTTGCCAAAATGGTGGACAAATATCAAAAAGAATCCAAAGTCACAACTGCCGAAATTAACGATACTCTTGCGGGTGATTTAAAGAAAGATGTTGATCCTAATGTTACATCTGGAGCTGCTATTGTACCAAGTGAACATTTAGCAACTTCTGTTTCGGGGGCTTCGCACGCGGACCCACAAACCGGTTTGAGCTCATCGTCAACTACATCAACAACGATCTTTATTCCAACCACAACATTAACGGCAAAGGCAATTACCGCAATACCAACCTCTACAACATTAAAGGTCACCACCACTACAACGACGACCGTTAAGACAACAACAACAACTATTCCTAAAACCACCACTACGACGACTACACTACCAAAATCTACAACTACTACTTCTACGACCTTACCTGCTTCTGCAGCCGGAAAGCCAAATGAAATTATTGTTGAGGCTTTAAATAAGGTGACCATCCGTTATTCGCTAAACAACGGAAAGACTGACACTTTAGAACTGAACCCTGATCAAGTTCACACCTTCAAAAGTAAAGTTATACAAATGGAAATTAGTGATGGCGGTGCCGTAAATATTATTGTCAATGGCCGAGATCGCGGAGTGCCGGGAACAATTGGAAAGTCTTTGAAGCTTTCATATCCATAATTGCAGGTTGTGTTGAAAAAATATTATAACCTTTTTCTTGCCAGCTTAATTGTTAAACTGGTCGTATCTGCCCTGCTGCCTTTAAGTAATGACGAGGCCTATTATTGGGTTTGGTCACAAAAACCACAATTAAGTTATTTCGATCACCCGCCGATGGTTGCGTGGCTTTTCTGGCTAGGCAATCTATTTCAAGGAATCGGAAATGCCGTTCGTTGGCCAGCAGTGCTTCTTGGCCACTTGACTATTTTAGTTTGGATTGAAATCTGGGAAATTTTATTTCCTGATCTACCTAAGAAAAAACTGTCCTGGCTTATTGGTTTGATTTTATTCTCACCCTTGCTGGGATTTGGATCCATTATTTTAACTCCTGATCTGCCCGTGGTGTTTTTTTGGAGCTTGGCGACTTTGTTTTTAGTTCGCTCTATCAATAACCCTACAATTGAAAATTATTCTTTTCTTGGGTCCTCGCTAGGGCTTGGCTTTGCGTCCAAGTATCACATCGTACTTTTTGTACCCATGGTTGTTGCCTATCTAACCTTAGAAAGAAAATGGAAACTTCTTTCCTTTTCTAAAATTCTTTTCACTATATTTTTCGGACTGATTTTTTCGGCGCCAGTATTAATTTGGAATTATCAAAATGATTTTCAGTCGTTTTTATTTCAGATAAATCATGGCTTAGGGAGAAAAGACTATTCTGTCAGTTGGACTTGGACATATGTTTTGGCTCAGGTTCTAGTGATTTTCCCTCCCGTGTTCTATCTTGCAATTCGGGCTAAATTGAAAAGCACATCTCGCGTTTTATACTATTTAGCTTGGGGTCCCTTGTTGTTCTTTTTATTGTCTTCGTTTAAGGGTTTGGTTGAAATCAATTGGCCAATTATTGCCTACCCAAGTGTTTTGGTTCTTGCGGCTATCAATATGAAATCAGATAGAGTTTTAAAGATCTTTGCGTCTTTTTGGACTGGAATTTTTATCTTTCTAGTAAGCCTGTTAATAGTTCCTTGGTTCCCTGGTGCGCCTGAAAAAATCGAAGAGCTCACTCAGTTTAAAGTCATCAGCGAAGTTAGAAAAAAATATGATCCTTTGTATGCCAGCACTTATCAAATGGCTTCGTGGGTTTGGTATGACACCCAAATGCCCTTCTTTAAGTTAAATCAAATGAGCCGACGCGACATTTTTGATGATTTTATTGAAGGAGTCCCTACTCAATACCCAATTTACGTCGCAATGAAGGAAAATACTTCGCTGCCTGATTGGGTTAATGAAAAGAAGCTGGTCGTCACAGAAATAGAACGACTACCAAATCAGTTTGTTGTGATAAAGATTGAACAACAATGAAATCATGGCTCTACCTTACCGCCGCACTATTGATCTATTTTCTTTACGGCTTTTATCTTTCCCAGGGTGATTTGGTCGTCATTCCTTCTAATTTCAAATCAGAATCTTCGCCCGAATTCTACGACTACCGTGGCGTAACAAACGTTCGAACAGAATTGAGCAATGGATCCTCTTCGCCTTTAGAGGTCATCGCCGATGCTAAATCCGCGGGGCTAGATTTTCTATTTATCACTGACGTTAATCAATTTGATGTGTCCGAGTCTTTGAATGGATACCACGGAAATCTTTTCGTCCAAACAGCTGGCGAGTATTCATTTTTAGATTCCAGACTTCTTTTTTATAGTTCAAACCCCCAAAAAGGGCCGCCTGCCATTTCGGAGGCTAATGTTTTTTTTGCTGACTTGCTTTCTCAAAAACAAAAAGAGTCTAAAGATAGTCTTGTTGTTTTAGCACATCCATTTCGCGACGGTCCTACTTGGACTGGACCGTATCCAACGGGACTAGATGGAATTGAAATTGTGAATCCCAAATCAATTTCAACTAACGCCTGGTTTCGGTCTCGAATCAGTGTGTTGTGGAGCTTTTTTATTTACCCATTCAATCCACGCTATGCATTTTTGAGGTTATTTCGCGAACCCTCCGCGGAAATTTCTTTATGGGACAAACTGTCTAAAGACCAACCAACAATAGGATTTGGCGGAGCAGACGCTTCGGCCAGGGCCGTTCCTTGGGCCAATGCACTTTTGAAATTTCCAAGCTATGAAAAATCTTTTGAAATTACGAACAATCATATCTTGCTGAATTCTGAACTGACCGGGAATTACCAAAACGATAAAAATAAAGTTTTTAATGCCCTCAAACGTGGAAATTTTTATGTCAGTTTAGATTTGCTCGGAGACCCAAAGGGATTCGTTTCCTTTATCGAAGATCACGATAAACGCATTTTAATGGGCGAAACCTTAAGGTTTTCAAAAAATTTAAAACTTCATACGCGATTGCCGGTTGAGCCTAAGTATTTTTATGAGCTGGTGGTTTTTAAAGACGGTGAAAGAGATTTTACTGTTAACTCACCCGAATTTACTTACCCAATACCGTCGCCAGGAAATTACCGGGTCATCGTTCGAGTCAGCCCACAACTTCCACTACCTGATGGAAAAAAGTGGATCACTTGGATTTACACCAATAACTTTTACGTGAAATAAAAAATCAAAGATTAAAGCCCAGATTTAGGGAATTCGAATTTTTATTGATCCAGTTGAAATCGATTGGCAACACAGTCTTTCGTTGCCTGAAAATCCGCGATCTTGTGCCATTTCTTTTTCGATTTCGTTTCTTGGATTTAAATTTTCAATTCCTTGTTCCACAAATGCACGGCAGGTTCCACAGGAACCCATTCCCCCACAGCTGTGATTAATTTCAATATTTTGATCTAATAGACAATCCAACAACGATCGGCCATGACTCAGTGGGACAATCGTGCTTCCAGGGATAATTTCTATAAAATCCTCTGGTTTAGGTCTTTGTTGTGATCTCTTTGTGAACAAGCTTGAAACTCCCTATTCAATTATGTATCAACATTTATATGAGATTCATAGCATTTGACTTAGAAACAACTGGAACCGTACCTGGCGTTGATCAAATCGTAGAAATCGGAGCTGTGCGCTTCGTGGATGGTCACGTTGAGTCTGTTTTTTCGACCTTAATCGATCCATTAAGACCCATCCCACCTGGGGCATCTGCTGTAAATGGAATTTCTGATCAAATGGTAAAGGGTAAGCCAACAATCGACACAATTTTAGAACCGTTTACTGCTTTTTGTGGAGGCGACCCAATGGTGGCCCACAATGCTCCTTTCGATTCTCAGTTTTTATTGGCTGATTTCAAAAAGTTAGAATTGCCGACGCCATCTGGTATTGTTCTAGACACTTTGCCAATTGCTCGAAAAGTTTTTGCTGGCTTACCAAATTATAAGCTTGGAACTCTGGTTCAACATTTAAAAATACCATCTGATGGATTTCACCGTGCTGAAGAAGACGCCACTTATTGCGGAAAACTATTTCTAGAGTTGGTAAAAAGAATTTCTGTAAATGGTCAACCACCAGCAATTGAAAATTTGGTCGCCTTGACTGGAAAACCTTTGTTTAGATTTCCGATCATTGAAAAGAAACCTAAGCAAATGGATCTTTTCGGTAATTTACTTTAATTTTTTATTTTGCTTTATAAGCAATCGGAAACCGACGACCTCTGCCAAAAGAGTGCTTAGAAACTTTCAAAATCGGTGGAGCCTGCCATCTTTTAAACTCGGATTTTAATAATATTGGAGACAACCAAAGATCTGTTTTGGTCTTCGGCAATTTCCCTTCTTCCACCAAATTCACAACGCTCTCATCCAATAGGTCATAGGGCGGCAATGAATCTTGGTCTTTTTGATTTGGGCGAAGTTCCGCTGACGGTGCGCGAGTTAGAATTTGTTCTGGCACTAGTTCTTGCTGAGAGTTGTAAAGTCGACAAAGTTCATAGACCTGCTTTTTTGTTAAATCACCTATGGGTGAAAGTCCGCCACACATGTCACCATACAAAGTCGAATATCCTGCCGCGAATTCACTTTTGTTTGAGGTGTTTAACAACAAGCTGTTTTTGTGGTTCGAAACAGCCATTAAAATCATTCCGCGAATTCTGGCTTGTAGATTTTCATGAACCAAGCCGAAGGTTTCTATTTTCAATTTTAGATCTACGGCCGACTTGGCGGTCTTATAGATTTCCTGAATTGGAAGTTCTACAAACTCTATTCCCAAATTTTTGGCCAATTGTTTCGCAAGTTCCAAACTTTCCTGCGAGTTAAATTCACTTGGTAAAGCATAGGTCGATACTTTTGAGGCGCCCAGTGCATCTACCGCTAAACAAGCTACAAGCGCCGAGTCCACTCCGCCGGACAAACCCAAGTGAATTCTAGTTAAATTTGTTTTTTCGCAAAAATCACGAATTCCTAATACGATTGCCGATCTGATGTTTTCCAAATTTTGAAATTGATCTGGTCTAATTCCACCTTCAATCTTTTCCAAATCAAACACATTTAAATCTTCTTCAAATGCCATGGATTGCATCAAAAGTTTTCCCTTGGGGCTGACTGCGAAGCTAGCACCGTCAAAAACAATCTCATCCTGTGCTCCAACCAAGTTTGTATAAATCATCGGAGCCTTGAAAAAATTGGCTGTTTTCTGAACCAACTCTTTTCTAATCTTGATTTTCCCAGGATAGAAGGGCGACGCGCTCATATTTAAAACCAAATCGACGCCTTTTTTCTTAACGGAAAGAATCGGGTTCTTTTCATAACTGCTTCGCCCATTTTTTTCAGGCCAAGCCCAAATGTCTTCACAGATAGTCAGAAAAATCTTCTTCCCTTTTATTGAGAAAAAGTTCTTTTCCATTTTTCCACTTTCGATAAATCGAGCCTCATCAAATACGTCGCCCGTTGGCAAAAGTTCTTTATGAAAGAATTTTGTTTTCTGACCCTTGGTCACCAGAGCTGTCGAATTAAAGTACGGCCGTCCATTTTTTTTTGGATTTTTTGTAATGACACCAATTAAGGCCGAAATTCCTTTGGGAATATTTTTTTCAATTAACTTTAGTTCTTTTAATTGCTGGTCCACCAAATCAACACGTTCCAAAAGATCAAAGGGGTGGTACCCAAAAATAGTGCTCTCGGGAAAAACAATAAGATCACAATGTTTCTCTAAAGCTCTATCGATATTTTTTAAGATTTTATCTTTGTTTTTTGAAAAATCTCCCAGCGTCGTATTGATCTGGGCGGAAGCAACTCTTAAGTTTTTAAATTTAGACATGAATTTGCTCTAATGAGCATGGGTATCGGTGTGGATTGGAGCTCTTCCCGAAAATCCATCATTATATCCATGCGAGAAAGAAATTTCTGTTTCGGGGAACTTCCAACAATAGTATCCCTTACCGTTGTCGAAGTCAGCTAGCCAAAGTCCTTTGGGTGTTGCGCCCAATTTTGCGACCTTTTGCTGCCATCGATCTACAATCGCATTGATCTCAACCTCAATCTCAGAAGCACGAGCTCCACTCATAGACTTAATAGCTTCCATTCGGCTTACTAAAACTTTGACTTCTTTTTGGGCAGTTTCAGTTATTTTATAGATTACCGGTAAAACCTCTTGTGCAGTCTTAAGGGTAAACTTTTGGTTTTTGTTTAACTGAATAACTTCCATTTTTCTTCTTTCAAGTTGATAAGATGTCTATTCAACAAACCGAGCAGAGTTTCAACTATTTCAATTCATAATGATGCATTTTGACTTCGAACTATGAACAAATTTCTGACGCAACTGAGCGCCAACCGATAGGGTTGCGGCGCATTATTTTTCCATGCTTTTTGAAATCTGTGCGGCCTGCCCAGCAAGAAACAGAACCAGTGCGATTATGATTAAAATAATCACCAAATATTTTAAATATTGTCCGAATGACCAAGAGGTTTGCACCTCTTCTTCGGCGACTTTTCTATCGGTGGGTTTCACGATTAATTTTTTTGCCTTAGATGATGGACCCTCTGATTCATCCAATTTTCCGATATTAAAGGCCTTTTCTTTATTCTCTTTTTTATCTGTTTTTATATTTTGAAGCTCTCCAGTAATTCCACTTCCTCCGGATCCTGTCAGGAGGGTTCTTTGTTGCCCATTATTTGAGCGCAATTTGAAAAATTTGGATTGCGGTAATTTCTCGGTCATTGTCTCACTTCCCGCGCCAGAGCTCGGGCTATCTGAACCATTCTGACCGCCAATTTTGAATCCTACATTTCTCCCATACCGACCACCAGAACTACCATAGGCACCCTGAGTAGATCCGTTTCCACCTGTTTCATCAGCCGAAGACCCGGCCTTGTTCTTATTGCCTGCTTTTTCGTCTTTATCTTTTTCATTTTGAGCAATCTGGTTGGGGTTTCCATTAGAGCCCGGAAAAGGCTGAAACTGATTTGCACATTCCCCAGCTTCTTGACCGCCCATTCCTGGAAGTTCACCAACATCCAAAAGGCACTCCAAATAGGGTCCCATTTGATTTTGAACCCAGTTTCCAAAGGGTCTGTAGAACTGGTTTGCAAAACCTAAAATCAGAGCCACGGAAATAGCCAATAGTAGAACATATTCAACTATTGCCTGTCCTGATTGAGATTTTTGATTTTCTAATGGGCCCATCTCGTTCATAATATATCATATGAACCTTTATTTATTAGGGCTAGCTCTTGCGTTGACTGTCTCATTATTGGACTTAAGACGGGCCTCAAATCAAGCACAGGCCTATGACATCACGGCAGCCGAAAGTGCGCTGAAAAGTAAAGAATTTAAAAGGGCGATAGAAATACTATCACCCGAGGTCGAGAATCTAGATCGTGATGCTCTTTTTGTCCTGGCCAAGGCATATTCATCAATGAAAAATCCTGAGGCCGCAATCAAGGTGTATACCGCCTGTTTGACTAAGAACCCAAAAGATGTCGAAGCCAAGACCCTAATCGGAGCAGAGCAATTTGTTTCTGGTAAAGATAAAGAGGCAATTGGTTCTTTGAAAGAAGCCCTGGAAATAAACCCCCGCTTTGTACCTGCTTATAAGGTCATGATTCGCATTTATGAAAAAAAGAAAAACAAATACGAGCTAAGGCTTTTGTATCAAGATCTAGTCGATAAAGTGGGTGATCGAGGCGAATACATCACCAAACTTTGTGAGCTGACTACGTTAGATGGGCTCTACGATCTGGCATCAAAATACTGCCAGCTCGGAATTCAAAAAAACGCACAAGAAGCCTCTAATTATGTACACCTTGGAATCACCTACAATCAGACCGGCGAAAAAAAGAAGGCTGAAAACTACTTAAAGAAGGCGGCCGAAGAATACCAAGATTCTTCAATTGCTCAACTCACATACGCACAGTTTTTAGATGAAAAGAAAAATTTTATCGGTTCGTTTGGCTATTACAAACGTGCTGTTCAGGCCGATCCCAAATCAATTGCCGCAAAAATTGGTGTTGGAACCTCGGGGCTTGAGATTCAAAAATTTCAAGACTCATTGGATAGCTATATCTCGGCTTGCGGTATGGATAAAACTGCAATACCGGCTTTCCGAAAAGCCGCCAATGTTTTGCGAATGACTAAAAATTCTGAATGGCTTAAAAAATATGAAACCGCAATCGAAAAATGTGGTGGCTAGAAAAACTATTTTTTTCTACTCGGCCTTAATTTGAAAAAAGGCTTTCATTTTTTCTGTTGGATTTTCTACGAAGCTGATTTTCCACTTGTGAGATTCGTTCTCAAAAATTAACTTTTCAATTCTACTCGAATCTTTGCCGGTCACAACCAGGCTAGATATAGCGCCGGAAAAGCGCGGCTGTCTAAAATCCATTACCTTTAAATTATGGCTCAAAAGCGAACTCAAAGCTTCCAGCAAATAGCCGGCAAACTCACTCTCGAAAATCAAAATAAAGTCTTCGGGCTTGTTGTTCTCTAGGTGATAGTAAGAATTCAATACAACTTCCTTGGCATTTTCTAAAATCACCGATTTTTGCAGGTCTGCCGTTCTTATGGTTTTACGGAAATTTTGCAATCCTTCAAAACTTCCTTTTAAAAGAAGCTGGCTTTCCTTTCCTAGCGGAATAAAATCCAAAACCTCGATCTCAGGTCTTAAGGTTGAAATTTGAACGGCTTCGTATCCCGCGCCAAGTGTGGCTAATTGTAACAATGCAATCGACTTCATAGACTAATTACCAACAATCTCACCGATTAAATCATATTCCATGCTGTCAGTAACTTTCACTTTTACCATTTCACCAACTTTAGCTTGGCCATCGTTGATCAGAACAACTCCATCGATATCAGGTGCCTGCTGTGACATTCTTCCCTGCAACAACAGATCCGTTTCTTCACTTAAACCTTCAACCAAAACATCAATTGTTTTGCCAATGAAGGCCTTGTGCTTCTTTCTAGAAATGTTTTGCTGTACTTCCATTACGGATTCATAACGGCGTTGTTTGGTCTCTTCATCAACTTGATCAGCCATCTTTCCAGCTGGAGTATTTTCTTCGGGTGAATATTTGAAGCAACCAACTCGATCAAATTGTTGGTCAGAAATAAACTTCAATAATTCCTCGAATTGTTCTTCTGTCTCGCCTGGAAAGCCAACGATGAACTGAGTTCTAATTACTGCATTCGGAATTTCAGAACGAATGTTCTTAAGTACAGATTCAACTTCTTCACGAGTCATCTTTCGATTCATTTTCCTCAGCATTTCGTTGTTGATGTGCTGAAGTGGCATATCGAAATATTTAACCAATTTTGGCTTCTCTTTTATCAGTTGAATCATTTCCGGAGTGATTCCGTCCGGGTAAAGATAAAGCATCCTAACCCAATGTGCTCCTTCTAAATCAGCTAGAGCCTTCAACAACTCAAAGGGACTCTCGGTTGCTTCTTGATTTTTTCTTCTAAGATCCCAACCGTAATCGGTGAAATCATGACTGATAATAATAAGCTCTTTAACTCCGCCGGCCACCAAAAGTTTAGCTTCGTTTACCACGTTTTGAATTGTTCTAGATTGTAAGTTTCCTCTAATTAAAGGAATGGCGCAAAAGGCACATCTTTTCATGCAGCCTTCTGAAATCTTAAGATACGCCCTATGCTTTGGCTGTGAGTTCACTCTCGGAGTGCCTTCTTCTTGCAAATAGGTTGGCAAATTAAAAAAGGTCTTCTTTTTTTCGCCCTGATCGTGCTTCTTTAATATCTTTCCAATGTTTTGAAACTCACCAGAACCGACAAAAAGATCCGCTTCCGGCAAACCTTCAACTAAATCATCTTTATATCTTTGAGTCAGGCATCCCGCCACCACGACTCGTTTTACTTGGCCCTGTTCTTTTAAGGCCGCCATATCTAAAATTCTTTGGATCGATTCTTTTTTCGAGTCTTCAATGAAGCCACAAGTGTTAACAATGACTGTATCGGCGCCATCGGCATCACCCACAACTTCATACCCTTCGCCCATCAATGTGCCTGCCATGATTTCGCTGTCTACTAAATTTTTAGGACATCCCAGGCTTATAAAATGAACTTTCTTTTTTGATACATCTGTCGGCTTTGTCATAGATTAGTAACCTGTGCGCCCTTTGGCGGTGTGTAGTTAAAGGCTTTTGCATTTTCTTTTGATTTAAATTTCACTTCGGAAAAAGTCATTTCGGTTAAATTTCCAATGTCATCCTGATAAGAAATTTCAGAGATAATCTCTTTGTCCTTTTGCATTTTAATTTTCAAATTTTTAAGTTCCGATTCATCGGGTAGACTTTCGAATTCAAATGAAACGTTGTTCCCTGCCTCTGAAGATTTCTTCACCTTTAGAGACTTTGTGAAGTTTCCGCCCCCAAGTAATGTCACAATTAAATTTTTAGCCTTACTTTTTTTATTGAACTTAGATTTGCTGACCTGAATAGGTCCCGGAAAATCCGCCGAAGGAGCCTGCTCGGTCCAAACGTTTTTACCGTCAAAAACAATCAAACTTTTTTCAGGCAATTCTGTTTCAACTCTAAAAAATTCTTTTGAAAGTAAAATAGTTCCTGAAAATTTTTGGCCAGCCGGGTTTAAATCTGTTTTCAACGTTTTCTCAAATTTCATTTCCACCAATTTTGTCTTTCGATATTTTTCTCCGATGGATAGAAAAATAGAATTAGGTGAAATGCTCTTTTTACCAGAAGCCAAACTGGTGATTGAAAAAATAAATGTAAATATAAAAAGCAATTTCATCATCAACCTAAGACCCTTGGCGCCGGTTTGCCCTTTTTAAAAATAACTAAATATTGTCGGCCACTTATATCAGTATTAATTCCCCTGGACAAGACTACGGGTCTGCATTGTCTGACGGTTGTCTATACGCTAAGGCCCATACCTCTAATGGGCCGCTAATAGCCAATGCATTCTTTGCCGCCTTGGCTGTCGAACCTGTAGTCACAATATCATCGATAAAAATTACATGTGCTTTGCCGAAATCTGGTGGAATTGCCGAGCGAACCAACCTCAGGGACCGGTTTTGGCGCTCGCGCAGTTTGGCTTTCTTTTGTTCAATTTTCGGTTCTATCGAACTGTCTGCCCAGATCAAACACTCAAGGACACTTGCCCCGACAGCCTCTGCAATTTTCTCTGCCAAAATTTGGGCGTGATTTCTGTCTGGAGCACCTGCCGGACAAGGTATAAAGTAGATACTCCTGTCCTGCGCCACGGGTTTTGCTTTTGAAGCTAGTATTTTAGCGTAATATTCAATAGCCGAACTTAGGTTCCCATCTTTTTGAGCCATCAAAAGGTTAGATAGCAGCCTATTGCTATTGGGCTCCCAACTAAATAGAGATGTAATCTTCAGTCCATCCTTGTCGATTCGACAAAGGCCGATCTGCTTTCTCCAAATTAGATTTTCACAAATTTGGCAAAAAAGTGATTTTCTGACAAAAAAACTGCCGCAATGTAAACAACAACCATGTGTTCGGTGTATGAAACCAAAAAAATCCATGAAATAGGTTGATGCAAATACCGCTTTTGTACCAATCAATAATAGGTAGCACATTTCAAATTTTAGGATTCGGCATTCGGATTAATCGTTATGATAAGGAAGATTATTGATGATCGCAAAGGCCCGATAAATTTGTTCTAAGGCCACGGTCTGAGCAACTAAATGATTAAGAACAAATGGCGACAGGCTGACCTTCAGGTTGGCTCGCCCCTTAACATCGTCAGTGACCCCATATGCGCCACCAATAACAAATACCGCTCGTTTTTTTCCTGAATTTAGAATTTGCTGTATCTGTTTCGAAAAATCTTTCGAATTCAAATTTTTACCATTTTCATCAAATAGGACAACCCAATCTGATGGATCCAATTCTTTTAAAATCGCATCCGAATCATCACGCCGTTTGCTTTCACGATCATCCCGAGAAGTTTTTTTTAATTTTAGTTCTTTTTGCTCAAATCCAATAAATGGTGAAATCTTCTTTTGATAGGCCTCGCTGACCGCAGTTGACCACGGTTCTTTAGCTGAGTTACAGGCCATCAATATAAATTTCATATTTAATTCTGGGTGGTTTTTTGAGGTTCAGAATCTTTTAAGTTCAAATCGACTGCGTCTTTCCAAAGCTTTTCAATCGAATATTCTTGTCTAACAAAATCATAAAACAAGTGAACAATTAAAGATCCGTAATCAACAACAACCCATCGGCCTTCATCAACACCCTCAACGCTCTGGGGATAGATGTTGAATTCCTCTTTCACCGTTCTCATCAAGTTTTCAGCCAACGAAGATGCGTGTCGAGTGCTGGTTCCTGATGCCACAATAGTGAACTCGGAAGGCGCCGACATTTTTCTTAGGTCAAAACCACGAACTGCTATTGCCTTTTTTGAAAAAAGTGCTGCTCCACAAAATTCGGTGAATTTTGCATAGTCTTTAATTCGGTCACCTGGCGTCTGATAGATTTTATTTTCTCGCAAATATGCTTCGACAGAAAGCGGAACAAATTTTGACACATTCTTGCCAATGCGGACCCATTTGCGCAACTCAGTTGCTGAAATCTGAACGTCTTCAATTTTTAAAAATTGGACGTTTCGGCCGGTTTTTAGCTCGATAAAATTGAAATCAAATTCCAAAACTTCTTTCTTCAAAAAGTCTGGCAATTCGCCTTCAGAATCTGGAAATCTAAATCCAGGTCTTGAGGTCACAATCAAATTTGCTTCTTTTAAAATTTCTGAATAATTTTTCCATTGTCCAAAGTCTTCGAACTGGTCCATGCCCAAAATTAGGTAAAGATCATTTGCTTCGGTTGTTTTTCTAAGATTTTTAATCGTGTCGATTGTGTAAGATTTCCCGCCACGCTTAATCTCTTGGTCATCAACAAAAAGTTGATTGCCCCAACCCGCCAATGCAAGTTTGGTCATTTCCAATCTTTGTTCCGGAGTTGGTCCCTCGATCTGAATTTTCAATGGGTTTTGTGCTGCCGGAATGACGTGAATTTTATCTAATCCAGATTTTTTCAAAACTGTCTGAAGGCTTGTTAAATGTCCCATGTGCGGAGGGTTGAAACTTCCACCAAAAATTCCGATTCTCATTCTGTCTCCTGATCATCTGTGAAGAGGTGTTTTCCTACTTCAAAGATCAATGCTTCAATATTCTTTCCAGTTACCGCTGAAATCGCCATTGGACGATATCCCAATTCTTTTTCAAATTGATTTAAAATGCGATCCAATTTCTCGGGCTGTAAGGTGTCTGTCTTGTTTAGCACAACCAATTGCGGGCGACCGGTTAAAGGAAAAAATCCTTCTTTGTTTTGATTGGCATCGTCGTACATTCGCAATTCAAAATTGATGTCCTTGTAATCCTGCAAAGGATTATCAGAAGTCATTCCTGAAATATCCACCAAATGAATAAACAATCGAGTTCTTTCAATGTGTTTTAAAAATTGAATTCCCAACCCAACACCTTGATGCGCACCTTTAACTAAGCCCGGAATGTCTGCGACCACAAAGGTCTTAAATTCTCCGGCTTTTACAACTCCAAGATTTGGAGTCAAAGTCGTAAAGGGATAGTCTGCAATTTTTGGTTTTGCAGAAGAGATACGAGAAATCAAAGTGGACTTTCCAGCATTAGGAAATCCAATAATTCCAACGTCAGCGATCAATTTCAGCTCTAATTTAACTTCCATCTCTTCGCCAGGCTCACCCGGTTGAGCGTGTTCTGGTGCTTGGTTAACACTTGTTTTAAAAAACCAATTTCCTTTTCCACCACGTCCGCCTTTTAGTAAAACGAATTGGTCAATTCCAGTCATATCAACAAGAATTTCCCCATCCATATTTCGAATGATAGTTCCAGGGGGAATATTCATGATCATATCTTCGCCTGCGGGGCCAGACTGATTTCGACTTGAACCTTGCTGACCATTTTGAGCGCCGTAACGCTTGTTTTGGCGATAATCTACAAGTGAGTTTAGATTTCTTTGAACTTTCAATATAAGGTCGCCGCCCTTGCCGCCATCGCCGCCATCTGGACCGCCCCGAGGAGTCATAGATTCTCGACGAAAACTAATACAACCAGCTCCGCCTTTGCCTGACGCAATCACTACACGAACTTCATCTATAAACTTCATAAAAAGGGTCCTTGATCCGACTTAATAAATAAGTGGTCATAGCATAATAAAAAAGGAGCCAGCAAAGGCTCCTTTTTAATCGTATAGAAATGACAAAGCTTTAGGGTCTACGCTGATTTAGGGTAGACGCTAACTTTGAATTTTTCTTTTGAAAAGCGCTCAAATTTTACCAAACCTTCAACAATCGAATAGATTGTGTAGTCTCGTCCAATTCGAACATTGTTTCCAACGTGAAACTTAGTTCCACGCTGACGTACGATAATTGTTCCTGGCAATACATGCTGTCCGCCGAAACGTTTAACACCTAATCTTTTACTTTGTGAATCGCGCCCGTTCTTCGTCGAGCCGCCGGCCTTCTTACTTGCCATGACATCACCCCTAACTTCTTAATTACTATTTCTTAGTCGTTTTCTTTGCTGTTTTTTTAGCAGCTTTTTTAGCTCCACCCTTTTTAGCTGCTGATTTTTTTGCAGTAGCTTTTTTGGTTGGGGCTTTTTTAGCTGTTGGCTTCTTTGCTTTTTTCTCTGCTCTTACTTCTTTGTTTTCCAAAGCAGCACGCTTTTCAGTCGTACGAGCCGCAATGCGGTCCATTCGAGACTGATCTACGTCGATAACGTTGGCTTGAGAATCAGCTTTTGCTGTTTTTCCATCCAATGAAATTGCTTTAACAAACAATTCAGTAAATTGCTGTCTGTGAGTTTTGAATCGGCGGTAACCTTGACGACGCTTCTTTTTGAAGATGATCACTTTGCGATCTTTAGTCTGCTTGGTTACTACAACTGTAACTTTTGCGCCTTTAACTAATGGAGTGCCAACAGAAGCGGCCTCACCACCAACCATCAAAACATCAGTAACATCAAACTCTGTTCCGAGTTCATTCTCTAGTTTCTCAACGCGGATAACATCTCCAGGTTGAACTTTATATTGCTTACCGCCGGTGCGAATAATGGCGTACATTCTGACCTCCAAAAGTGGACAAACGAAGTTCCCTTAGATGCCACCATGGGTACGGGATGTCAACACTGAACCTCAATAAGAGCTGATGATTTTTCCACAATATATATAGATAAGCTAATGTTTTAAGGTCCAAATTTGAAAATGCGGTTAAATTGAAGCTCAACAGCTTTGGATTAAAGTAACTAACCTGCTGATTTTGCTAATGTTTTACAGAATAAACAGTTCATATTGTTCGACGTGATAGCTAGGTTCTATTTTGAATGCGACTGATTTTCCCAGCTTTTTTTCGATGAAATTAAGGGTCTCACCCTCGGTTTCATAGATCCAATCCACAACTTCCTGGTGGCAATGAACCACAATGTTGGCCTTTTTATTTTCAAATTGAGGTAAATCTCGCTCAAGCTCCCTGAATATCTCGTTAGCAATAGTCGATTTTTTCTTAATATAGCCTCGGCCTTCGCAATAACTGCAAGGCTCCGCCAGGGTTTTAATAAGACTTGGGCGTATTCTTTTTCGAGTCATTTCTACCAAGCCCAGCGTAGACATAGAAATAACATTGGTGCGCGCACGATCTTTTTGAAGCTCTTCATTAAGAAGACTTAAAATCTTTTCTTTATGGGATTCTTTTTCCATATCGATAAAATCAATAACAATAATTCCGCCACAATTTCGAATTCTCAATTGATGAGCAATTTCTTTAACCGCCTCAAGATTGGTTTTTAAAATTGTGTCCTCAAGGTCACGCTTACCAACAAACTTACCCGTGTTGACATCAATAACAACCAGGGCTTCGGCCTCATCAATAACAATATAGCCACCAGATTTTAA
>CAZDHC010000073.1:0-17646 GCA_964505225.1 uncultured Bdellovibrio sp.
ATCAAAACCGCTCTATCGGCATCCAATAAAACTTTAGCCTCATTTACACTGATCGCATTAGGATAGGCTGTTTGCCCAAAAGCCTTGGTCACGGTTCCTAACAACAAAAACATGGCCACCATCGATAAATTTACGAATTTCATAAGCCTCCCAATATTCCTGACGTAAAAAAAAAACCGCTCAAGTTTCCCAGAGCGGTTTTTTAAAAATACTTAAAATCAAAAAAACTAGCGTTTTTTTGCAGCTTTTTTAGTTGTCTTTTTTGCTGCTGCTTTTTTAGTTGCTTTTTTCTTAGCCATGTTGAGCCTCCGTTGTTGTTTATTAGATCTTGAATAAATAATTTTATTTTGTCAACAGGTAGGTCTAGTTTTATTTGACCACCTAATTTTTCAAACGAGACATTTTGTATCTTCATCTTCAATTTTTATCTCAATTCAAATCTTCACTAAGAAATCTCCAATTTTGGAATTATGATCGGATCGTTTTCAAGAATACAAATTGCGGAGGTCAATATGGCACAATCCAACCTATATAATTTCGAAGGTAAAATCGCCTTTATCACTGGTGCTTCTACCGGAATTGGCCGAGCCACAGCTCTTGCCTTTTCAAAAGCTGGAGCCAAGGTGTTCTTAGCTGACATCAATGCCGAAGGAGCAAATCAAACTTTAAGTTTAATTCAAGAAGCCGGCGGCAAGGGCCATTTTCAAAAATGCGATGTTTCTAAAAACGAAGAAGTCAAAAACACCGTTGAAAAATGTATTTCGGCTTTTGGAGGCCTTGATTTTGCCTTCAACAACGCTGGCATCGAGGGAAAATCAGCTTTCACGGTTGATTGCTCTGAAGAAAACTGGGATCAAGTTCTGAATATCAATCTAAAAGGAGTTTGGCTTTGTATGAAATATCAAATTCCTCAAATGCTAAAACAAGGACACGGCTCTATCGTAAATTGTTCTTCTATTGCCGGACTAGTAGGATTTCAAGGATCACCTGCCTATGTTGCCAGCAAACATGGGATTCTAGGACTGACAAAAACAGCAGCCCTAGAATATGCAAAATCCAACATCCGCATCAATGCCATCTGCCCAGGAGTGATTAGCACCCCAATGATCGATCGCTTTGTCCATGGAGATGCCCAATTGCAAAAACAATTTGAGGGCGCTGAACCTGTGGGGCGCATGGGAAAACCTGAAGAAATTGCAGCAGCCGCACTGTGGCTGAGCTCGGATCAATCTTCGTTTATTACTGGTCATCCATTAGTTGTGGATGGCGGATGGGTCGCCCAATAAGGCCAAACTCGGCACTTGGACCTATTGGCTCTTTATTTTACTTCGGTGTATTGCCGTATCCATTTTTCGATTTGGCCGCTGCTTTTTAAATCTGAAATGATTTTAATGATTTCGTCTTTTTTGTCCATCAAAGGCGAAGTTTTCGCTAAGGCAAAATAGCAACATTTCCCGGTTGAATCTAAAACTGCGTATTTTGATTTCTCAATCATATCTCCCAGCTTTAAAGACTGAATGAAGTAATCGGCTTCTGTCTCAACGGCCATAACCCCGGTCAATCTACCTGTTGCTAGTTTTTTTAAGTTTTGATCCACCCCTGGAGTCGGCACTTTATTGATTTTTTCGTTTTGATCAAATTCAGCGAAATATTTAGCTCCCAGTTTTACGCCAACACTTTCCATTTTTTCAATATCGGCTATGACTTTAAAGCTTTCACCTTTTCCTTTTTGCACATAAACAGTCCTTTTGGTGTTTTCGATATAGGCCGGCTTCAAAAAATGCAGCACTTCTTCTCGGTCTGGTGCCACGATCAAAAAGGACAGGATATCCACTTCTTTGGTTTTAGAAAGTTCTAAAAAACGGGGGATATTAGAATCGACAAACTTGAGGCTATAGCCCAATTTTTCGGCGACCACTTTTAAAATTTCAAAATCAACTCCCGAAGGGTTTTCAAATGTCCCCAATCGAAATGGGGCTGTCAAAAACCAACCTACTCGAATTTCTTTAGGTTTATTATTTGATTCGGCCTGAACCTGAATTGCAGCTATTTGCGTTGAAAAAAATAAGACAACCAGAAGCAGCAGTTTGATTTTCTTTAATCTTAAAAATGACATATCCATTTACTTTAAAGCAGTTCAACTGTTTAGGGAAATATCGAAAGTAAAAACCAAACAAATAGGGGCTTTAGTCCAAGGGGCTATCGATGGAATAGAATCTTTTACAGCTGAAGCCAAATTTGACATTAGAAGGTTTCCGGAGGTCCTCAAAATCATTACCATTGATTACATGCCCTCACTTCTGGTTTTGGTATTGCACTTCAGATAATTGATGACAGCAAAAAGGAAAGCCAAATTAAAATCTCAATTTGAGACAATTGTTTTTACTCTGGCTTTAAGCCTATTCAACCTAGCTTGCACTTCAAATTTCGAAGCCACTTCGCTAGCGAACTCTGGATCTTCAATTATAAACCAACAACAAACAGGCACGACGACCACGACTACGACTAACTCAACGACTTCTACGACAATTTCCAATTCGACATTGTCTCGCCCCTCTCAAGGTTCCGGCGGTGCTCTAGGAAACACAACTGGCACTTGTGGCAGCAGAAACTACGCTCTGCACGTACCCGCCTCCTACAACCCAAGGGAGCCGATTCCGATCGTAGTGGCAATGCATGGACTGGGTGATAGCTTCCAGAACTTTAATGCCGTAGCCGCAGGCGCAGGCTGGCACCAAGCTGCAGATCAAAAGAAATTTATTTATATGACACCGGCCTCAACAAATCCCAACCGCGCAAGCTTTTTGTATTTTAATTCTGATAACTCGGCCAACTGGACCTCTATCCGTTCAGAAATGACCTCGCTTTTAGACTGTATTTATCACGGTGTGGGCGCCAAGTATAATATCGAAACTTTGAAAATATATTGGATCGGTTTTTCCGAGGGAGCCTCTTTTACCAATGTCGCCGCAAACTACTTGTCGAAAGAAATTAAAGCTGTCGCTATATATGGAGGCAGCGCTCCGCGAATGGCTACCGAGGTCAAACGTTTAATTCCGATATACTATCTTGCCGGAACTGCGGATTTCAATTACTCGGCCATCGTTCAGCAATCAGGAGGTTGGTCCTCACACCCACATATTTTTAACTGGGTCGGAGCCAGCCACAGCTTTAGCACTCTTAACATGCTGGCCTCGCCATCTATTGTTTATGATTGGCTTTCAAATATTGCGGCTGAACCAGTCCAGAGTGGGTATTAAATGCAAACTCTAAGACTTGTTTTCATTTTAACTTTGATCACTATGAACTCCCTGTTTGTTCATGCGACGATTGGCCCAGAGGTCTCTCCGCCTCCCGAACTTGCAAATCGCTTCTGTGCTTTAGACTTTTATGAAGGTGCGCACTCCCAGGTGCTCACTGGATTTCTGATCAAAGAAAACCTCATTCTGTCTGTGGGACATGTGACGGTCATGAGTTCAGCTGATTCGGCCAGTTGTTTCAGCTCCAAGTTTAACTTTAGGTTTGTCAAAAAACTGCGGCACCCGCAGTTTGACTATCGCCATAACATTTCCGGTTTAGACCATTGGCCCAAATTTGATTTTGGAATATTTCAAACTCGCCGACCAATTCTTGAAAACATCTCGCCCATTCCCCTCATCACTGACCACAAATTAGCAAAAGAACTTTTGCAAAGTGAGCTTTGCATTACTGGCGGCGCCGGCGGACGAGAGGATTTTTTCAAACCAAGAATCGGATTTGTTCAATTAACTGGCAAAATTCAAAATGACTTAGAAAATCATCTGGTCTTAAACACTGGAGAAAAAGCTCTTGTGACAAGTGGAGACTCGGGCGCTCCAGTTCTATGCAAACAAAACGAATCTTGGGTTATAATTGGTTTGTTAGAGTATGCAGGGACAAATAAAGACAACTTAAACCAAAAAACCCATGTCATAGGCATAATTCTTTTCCGTGATGAAATTTTAAATTGGCTCAAGTCCGAAAGTCGATAGCACATCTAAAATTGAATTCAGACCCACTGCAAAAAGAAAATTAGCTCGCTTTTTCTGAGAATCCTACCCTAACCTCCAAAATCATCCTAGCATCACATCATGGTAAAACTTGAAGTCTCTCACCTTTTTGTTCGCGATGTAATGACGAACCCTGTGGTCACTTTCAATTCATTAACAACGATCAAAGAAGCCATTCACTCTTTAATTCGAAATAAAATTAGCGGCGCCCCTTTGATCGACCCCAAAACAGGAAATGTCGAAACCATAGTTTCCGAGGCCGATCTAATGAAACTCGCGGCAATGAGTGGAATTCACGAAGTTCTAGGCCTATGCTTAGACCGCTTGCCCGCTAAAAAAAATCTAGTCACCGTTGGTCCAGACGATCCTTACTCGGAAGTCTTTAAAAAGTTTTTAACTCATCCAGTTCGTCGAGTCCTAGTACTTGGATACGATGGTGCGCTGCTTGGAATTGTTTCCAGACGAGACATTATTCGTTCCATGCTCGAGGAAGAAGAGAAGCTGGCTAAAAAACTGGAAAAGAAGAAATAATATATTAAAAACAGCAACTGAAATTGGGGCTCACATAATGGATTTAGCAAAGAATCAAGAACACATAATAGATATGCAAATGTTTTCAGAAAGTAAAATACTGGGAGAAGATCATCAGCCCTATGTGGTCAAAAATTTATGGTCTCAAAATCCCGCAATTTTGGTTTTCTTACGTCATTTTGGCTGCATTGGCTGTCGCGCCCACGCAAAGGATGTTTGGGACAATCGAGAAAAATATAAAAAAGCCGGAGCTGAAATCTATTTTATTGGCAGTGGCTCACCTAATCTAATTAAAGGTTTTAAAATGGATCTTGGCATTTCCGATGCTTGGATTTACACCGATCCAACTTTGAATATTTTTAAGCTTGCTGGTTTTAAAAGTGGAATCATTCCCGCGATGGGGCCCAGAGCGATATTAAATGTGATCGAGTTAAAGAAAAAAGGTCATGTGGACATGGGATGGGAAAAGGAAAAAGGCGATCGTTGGCAGATGGGTGGAATTATCGCCATTAAACCTGGAAACGTGGTGACTTTCTATTACGCCAGCAAATCCGTCGGCGACGTCCCTTAAATGCTAGATCGCATCGGTGTCATAGCAGCCATTACCGCGTACGGAGCTTGGGGTTTTTTTCCCATCTACTGGCATTATTTGGTTCACCTTTCGGCAATTGAAACCATGAGCCACCGAGTGATCTGGTCTTTGCTTTTTTATCTATTGATCGCAAAAATTTTGAAGAAACTAGATGGAATTCGATATATTTTTTCGGATCGAAAACAACTAATTGGATTAGCCATTGCCGCTATTTTCATTGCCACCAACTGGCTTCTTTACGTTTGGGCGGTAACCCACGGACATGTGATGGAATCCAGTCTTGGATATTTTATCAACCCACTGATCAGTGTTCTTTTAGGAACATTTATTTTAAAAGAACACCTAAAGGGATTTCAAAAAATCGCGCTGGCACTGGCGTCCATTGGTGTGGCCTGGTTAGCTTATGATTACGGTCGACCACCCTGGATTGCCTTAGGTCTTGCTGTCAGCTTTGCAATCTATGGATATGTTAAAAAGATCCTTAAGGCTCCGGCCATTCAGATTTCAATAGGTGAAACTTTGATTCTGTTACCTTTTGCCTTCATCACCGCCATCATGATTCGTCAAAATGGTTCTGACACCGACCTGGCTTTATTTAAAACATCAGACCTCTTAACTTCTGCTGATTGGCTTTTATTAATTGGCGGAGGAGCTATTACCGGAATCCCGCTACTTCTATTTGGAATTGCAGCTCAACGACTGCCACTATCGACTATGGGATTTTTTCAGTACATTGCCCCGACTCTTCAGTTTCTTTCGGCAGTTTTATTTTTTCACGAACCTTTGGATTCTTCACGATTGATCGGATTTATCTTTATTTGGATCGGCCTGGGTATCTTCATGACTGGCTCCGCCGTTAACAGTCGGCGCTAGGTTTTGCTTCACCGGTAAATCTTTTATCGCATGATAAAGTTCCAATCCAATCCAAGCATCTGTTGCCGCATACATAAGTTGCTGCCCTGTCAGCTCTTTGGCTTCCCAGTTGGTTAACTTAGGCCCCTTAGAAAGTCTTGATTGCAAAACTTCCTCCGCCATTCCTTTTAGACCAAAATTCTTAAGTCCTTTTTCTTTAGCCACTTGTTGAAGCTCCACAAAACCTTTTTGCGTAAACGTGAAAATTTTCTGCAATTGCTTTAAATCATCACGAATGGCAACGCCAACTTTCAAAATTTCTGGATCTTCAAAAATACTTTTTATAACTTGAAACTGAGTCAGCCGATGAAGTCTCAACAAATACGCATCGCTGGCTGTCGACAACTGGAGCAAAGCTACTTTGTGAAACTCGCCCTTTTTAAAACTAGGCCTAGTTTCCGTATCAAAACCAAACTCTTTTACCTTAGCCAAATCCAAAGCAATAGCTGAAAACTCTTGATCACTGTTGATGAGATGAATTTTACCTGAAAAAGAAATCGGCTTTAATTCAACCAAAGGAATTTCGCTCATTCGTGCTCTTTCGCAGATTGTTTTAATTTTTCAAGTCGCCAATGGCGAAAAGTTAAAACCAAGATTGTTCCGCCAACCCCAAATATCCCCAGGGAAACAATGGCTAAAAATACAGTTCCAAAAGATAGATAATGTTCGTCCATCAAGCTTTCCAACCATTTTCAGTGACCATTTCAAAAACCAATTTTTGAATTTGATCTCGAATCATTCGGACCTGTTCTAGCCCTTGCCCTTTTGGATCCTGAAGATTCCAATCGATGATCTTAAGACCCGGGACAAAGGGACATTTTTCACCACATCCCATGGTTACCAACATTTGCGCCGCAGAGGCCAACTCGGTCGTCAATTTTGTTGGCTGAGCCTTAGACAAATCAATACTCAATTCATTCATCACTTGCAAAACTTCGGGATGGACTTTAAGAGCCGGTTCAGTTCCGGCAGAAATAGATCTAGCAACTTTTGCGTCAGCCATTTTATTAAAAAATGCCGAAGCCATTTGAGATCTTCCAGCGTTATGGATACAAGCAAATATAACTGTGACCATTTTTATCCCAATACCGCAAATAGAACGACTGTTCTCAAAACCACAAATCCTTTACCGCTCTTCCGTCTCTGGGTAAATCTTCAAATTTCTCTAGGCCTTCGAAATGATCTATCGGCAAATTGGCAATTTTAGAAGGGTCGGAAATCATTCTTAAATTCACGGCAATGCGCAATTTACCCTCTTGATCAGGAGCATTAGATAAATAATACGACACGCAGCCACAATTTGAGCAAAAATGAAATCCATTTAACTTTCGATCTCGCATATAGACACTGGTGGAGCCTGATACAGTAATCTCATCACCTAAATGACCATAGGCCCAAAGTGCTCCATATCGACGACACAAAGTACAATTGCATGCAGTCACACTTTCCAATGCTGAAGCATAACTCCACTTTACTTGTCCACAATGACATGATCCATCGAGCATTCTTCCTCCTGTGCCACTTAACAAGCCCTTAATATATTAAAAATTGCACATAGTTTGGTGGTAGTACAGATTAATTCTGGTAATCGAATCTTATAGATGCCTATACTAGCCTCAAGTAAAACCACAAGGAGTCACCAAAATGACAAAAGCTCTTTCTACCTTATTATCTGTTTTTTTATTTTCAACTATAGTTCAGGCACAAACCAAAGCTCCTGCTGTGCCAGCCTTGCCCCCGCAAAAAACATCTGCACAGATTGCCGAATTCCGAAAGGAACAATTAAAGCTAGAAGTTGCACATTTAGAGGAGACTAAAAAAGCACATCTAAATTTCGTAACAGAAGAGTATGCAAGCCGAATTGCTCATACAAAGGAAATGAAAGCACTAACTAACAAGCAAGTTGCCAAAAACCCTGAAGAGCAAAAAGCATTTAATGAACAAAACGAAACAAAACAAAAAGCTTTTGAAGAATCGCGACGAAATGCGAGCGAAAATTTCTTCAAAGTCACGCTTCAGAAAAAACAAGAAGCGTTTAATGCAAAAATTCAAAAAATGAATGAGTCTTTCTGGGGACCAGGTCCAGCGCCGGCTCCGGCAACAAAGTAATTTGAATTTGATATTTACGAATAAAAGAAACCGCCGCATCAGCGGCGTTTTTTTTTATATTCTAACTTTTGCCCGGACTTGATCTGGCAAGAATTTCTGATTTCCACTAGATCCCGTCGTAGATTTCATCAATACCACGAATATGTAGATGCTCTCGAATCGGGATCGAATCGCGAATGTTTTGTTCGAAAAATGACCAATTTAAAATTTGCCAAAAATGATTTACATATTTAGCTCGGTCATTTTGATAGTCTAAATAATAGGCGTGCTCCCAAACATCACAAACCAAAAGTGGTGTCAGACCACTGGTGATTGGATTTTCAGCTTTCTCTAAAGCTTTGATCTCGAGAGCTCCATATGGCCCTCGAACCACCCAAACCCACCCCGAACCAAAAAGATTAAGGGCCGTTTGTTTAAATTCGTCTTCAAACTGCTGAACAGAACCAAAATTTTCTTCTAAAATTTCCCGCACCCACTTTGAAGATTTTGTCTTTTCGGGACTCAAGCATTTAAAATAGAACTCGTGATTCCACACTTGAGCCGCATTTTGAAAGATTTCATCGTCCACTCCGTGGGTTTTCATCATAACGTCTTCTAACGACTGCTCGACCATATTGGAATGAGCCATAAGTGCATTTAAAGTGATGACATATTTTTTATAGTGTTTGTCGTGATGAAAAATCATGGTTTCAGCTAATATATGTGGCTCAAGTGCATTGTTTTTATAGGGAAGTTTTAAATATTGAAATGCCATATTACTCTCCTAAATGATATCCATATTGTGACTGGATTTATTTCGATCCACCTTGGCCAAAAGATCTGCCATATCATCCGCATGATCTTCTTCGTCGGCTAAAATTCCTTCCAGCATTCGGCGAGTGGTTGGATCATCTGCGCCAAACCATTGAATGTCTTTTCGATAGACTTCAATGGCAATTCTTTCCGCGATCAAATCCTCTTTGATCATAGATTGTAAGTCAGTGGCATTTCCGAATTCGGTGGTAGATCTTTCAGTTATTTTGGCAGGATCAAAATCGGCTTTTCCACCCAATTGACTGATTCTTGCAGCTATCATTAACGCATGACTTTCTTCACTGTCCGCGTGCTCTTTAAATTCTGCCGCAACTTGAGGGAAATCGATTCCCTTGGCCGCAATTTGATGATGACGATAGCGCAGCACGCATAGCAATTCACTGGCCAGTGCTTGATTTAAAATTCGACAGGCTTCCGGGATATCCAACGAGTAACCAAGGGTCACGGCACCGCTTCCCATTGACTGAGTTGCATGTTTTCGAATTTCAACAATATCATGCGTGAATTGATTCGATGAACTTTTTGTCTCTAAGTTTTCCATATGATTGACCTCGCTTTAACTTTTAAATATGCAAGCAAGTACCCAAGTGAAAACCTCGAGCAAAAACACGCCTGCTGGTCAAATTTGATTTGAAATTGATTTCCCTAAATGTTTAGGAAAATATGCCACATCGATGTGGTTAAAATGGCTAACAGAGACTGGGGGATTCAGCCAATTGTTGGTGGAATCGTCTTCAATTAGGCCGCTTGAATTTTATTTTTCGCTGTGATGGATTGACGACGAACCATCTCGTTCTGGTCGGCACTCAACTCCAGCACTCGCTTGATTTGCTGTTGCAAAATAGGATTTGACCGCAACAGAATGGCATTCGTCTTTTGATAATGACTGACGACTTCGCCCACTGCAAAGCAACCAGCGGCTCTCATGAACTCGTCTTTGTGCTGTAGCATTTTCGACAACAACAACAACGTCGGCTTGTCCATTTCAGATTTCAAAGTGGCGATGATCGCATTTGCCAAACTTCGATTGTGACGAAACACTTTCAAACTTTTCTTAATCTGATCCATCCTAAAATCAAGTTTACCCCATGCTTCCAAGGCATTGGCTTGCACGCGCTCATCGGCATACCTTAAACAAGCTTGCAGCAATTCGCGAGCTTGATCCATAAGGTCTGATACGCTGATCAACTGTGGAGTCAGTGCGACCAAACTCGATACAATTTTCTTGTCATCAGGATGTTTCGAATTCAAGGCGTAACTTAAACTGCTCATCAAAGCTTCTTGTAGTGGCAATGAAGCCTCTCCCAGGCTGACCCCGCGAACAAGGTTGATCCGATCTAGTTTTTCTGAAAGAGCCACTTTAGGATTTGCGCAGGAATCTAAATGAGCTTTCAAAATCTCGTCAGACAAGAAGTACGGTGAAAGCATTCCATGTTGTGACCATGGGATAAAATTCGCGACCAAGTGGTAATGTTGCTCGTCTTGAATGTCTGGAACAAAGCGATCCAACAAAATGCTTGATTGTACAAGATCTTGAACCTGCTGAAATACCTGATGAGACAAGATGCAAGAATTCACAGACTTGTCTTCCACGAATTTCAGCATTCGCACAGTGGTTAAAAATGGGTTGCGGCCATCGCCACCAGCGCCTTCTATTTTAAGTCTCGCATCCTGAGCGCCTTGACCAAAGGAAGACTTGAACACGCGTAAGGGCCCTTGATCGACAGAGGCTTTCACCCTGAATTTGAAATTAAATTTCTTATCTGTCTCACGGTCGATGGATTCGGAAAGTCTAAAGATGTCACGAACGCTGGCCAATGCCAAAGAAGAAGCCTTGGCCAAATCTGATGGAGTTGGAACTTTGAAATACAAAATCACTTCATCCCCTAGTTCATCGTGAACAAAGCCTTGGTAACGGCCTGCGATTTCTCCGCAGTGAACTTTGAAATAGTCAAACCAGTGCCGCTGAACTTCAATTAGATTTTTATCTGAAAAGACCGCGGTCGAGTTGTTGATATCGACCCGAACCATGATGCAGGAAAACTCATAAGGAGGCTCTTGATTTGACAACAGTTCGTTCTTGGCTCCGGGCAGGATTTGCGCTCGCAAGCGCTCTAAATCTTCTTTGTCTTCGATTTGCAACTGAGACACTTTTTCTAAAGCCGAAGCGATGGTGCTAGATTCTTGGAATTTAAATCCTGCTCCAGCGGTTCCACCAGCAATCCCAAAACTTCCCCACTGCATTCGCTTCAACAGGACATCTAGCTCGCGGAAGCTATGAACAATGATCAAGGCCATAATCAAAGCTTGCACTAAAAAGTGCCTCCAAAAATTACTGCGATTGAAGGCAATCAAGTGTTCCATGAATTTCGTATTGACCAAGCGACCGATGACCACCTCTTCATTGCCAATTTTCTCGCCCACATAGGCCGCTTGTGGAGCGTTTGATTTGGGTTCAAGAATTGTACGGACCTGACCATCGACGATGGCTTGAAAATCGGGGCTGATGACATCTGGGTTACTAACACTAGCCGGCTTCCGATCGGATTTGATCATGTAGAAACTGATTTTTTCTTGCTGTTGAAGTAGATCCAGTTTCTGCCTTAGCAAGACAGGATCTTCGATCTTGTAGACTACATCGATTTGTTCGGCGACTCCAATTGCAACCCTAGCGATGGCCTCTTCACGGATTTGCCTTGCTTCACTTACCAACGAGACAAAGTCCCAAGCCAAGTTGCCTATGCAAAGAAGAATAATTCCGGTTGTGATCATCGAGCGTTTTTGCATTGCTTTTTAATCGGTAAAAAATCATGTTTCCTGAATAAAATCCGCCAAGGTCTGGGTCTAGGTCTAAGTCGAATTTTATCTGATCCTGGCGCTTTAAAAAATTCTGTACTTCCTACGCACTTGTCACTGAACTGCGGCCAATGTTAGGCTTTAAAGAAAGAAGGAGCCCGCCATGCTAAGCACTTTATTCGGTCTATTACTTTCTTCCAGTTTTGCCTTGCGAACCGAACCGAATTTAACCAAGGTCGAATTTGGACCAATGACTTGCGGGCAATTGAACTTAGAACTTCCAAATATCATGGGCAAGACCGAGTACAATTTGGACACCAGCGCTTGTTACGATGCCAAGCTAACCCATGCCTATTCGCAAAATTGCCACGATCAAAATTGTGACTTGATCAAAAGCGCAAAGGCCTTCAAAGGGGCCTTGGCATTTTCAGATCGTGGGACGCCGAGTGCTTGGCTTTGCGGAAAATTAGGTGGTGATTCCATCATGGTTTACATCTCGAAAGCGAACAAAGAGAACTCTAAAGACGAAAGCGATCGAAGCAAGATTCACATCTGTCACAAAGAAAAAGACTGGGTTTCGGTTGATTATTTGTTACGACAAAGAACGCAAGCGAAGCAATAGTTTCAACTTCGCTTGTTCCTAAATTTATTTCTCTTTAAATTTCTTTCCATCCCAAATCAGAACGCGAGTTGGCTTTAGGGCACCGATTGTTTTGCCGTCGATCACAACTTGGATTCCACTTCTTTGAAGTTGATCCTTCTGTGCCAATACTGCCTTTAGCACCTGATTACTATTTGCCCTTGAACCAACCACCCAATTCAGGAACTCGGCGGGATGTTGAGCAAGATTGATAGCGCCAGAATTATTCGACGCCGAAGCGTGCTCGCCCGAGTCACCAGACGGACCTATCAGAGATCCCACTGTGGCTTGACCTGCTTGACCTGCGGGTCCTGACTTCGCCATGGCTTTTTGCTTGGCTGCTGAATCAGATGCAGAATTATTCGCAACTATTGGTGCCGAGTTTTCTACGGAAGTTTCCTGAGCCGCAAGCGCAGGCTCGCCCGCCACCATTTTTGTCACCAAATTAAAGGCACTTGATCCTGTTCCTTGGGAACCAGCGACTGCTTTTGCATTTGCCGTCGAATTGGAAGGAGTCCCTAATTGCAGAACTGCCAATCGATCCTTTACTTTCTCAGGCATTTTATCCGTATCAAATACCTTGCCCGCCGAACCAAATGGACTGTCGGTGAATCCAAACAATGCCTTTGCACTCGAAGTCACATCTTGCATCAGACCCTCTGCACTGCCAACAGAACTTGGTCCTTCTGTTTTTGGAAGCATTCCTTCTACTTGACTTGGAAGCCTTGCAGGGTCCTCGCTGAGCTTGTTTCTTAAGGTTGGAATGGTATTGCCTGAGGTAGAATCGGGAGCGATTGGATTTGGTGGGTCGTCGTCTTTCTCATCAATCAAATCATAAGTGGATATGGCCTCCCCATTATCCGTGTCGTCTTTAACAAGTTGAAAAGGACAAGGCAAAAACTTGATGGTATCAGTCAAGAAAGGGCATGTATTCCCAAAAATTTTTTTTGTAATTAACTCACATTCTGGTTCCGATTTTACGACTTCCTTGGTGTAAAGATTCAAATTTTCTTTAATTTTCTTATAAAGGTAATTCTTCTCCCTGATCGATAAGCCGTACGTAGGAATCGTTTGAAAACGAGTTGGCCTATCATCTTCGTCGAAAGTCTTCCCGATTGTCTTCTCCATTGTCTTATTGATTTCCAAGGCCTGTTTCCTTAGGCCTTTTATTTCTTGAGAGAACTTTTGATTATTTTGATTTGAGAAAACACACCCTTCCACTATCGAATAAATTTCTGACTCAACATCCTCTACTGAAACAGGACCGCAAAAACTTTCTTTTAGATTTCGACCATAGGCCAAACCGGTACGATGCAAGTTTTCATGAAGCAGGACCCCTGCTGCTTTGACAGAGTCAGCATTGGTAAAGTTTGACCCAAGTTCTAATTTTAGCAACTTTTCAACTTTTCTAGAAAATGGAAGTTTTGAGTCACAAGATAGATCTCGAAAGTTATTTTCTGGGAAAAATCGCATGAAATCATCACCAAAAATCCCCGCTTCTTTCACTAAACACTTTTTTATCGCATCATCATTTAAGACTGTATAAACGGCTTTGAATTTGTCTTTATAATCTTCGCAACTCTTATCAACATAATTCCCGGGATTAAAGATGTCAGAAAATGCTTTATCGGGATCATTTCGAGACCTACAGTATGTACTGTCAGTAGTTACATCAACGCTTGTCCTTCTTACTTCCTCGTCACCTTTTTTATAATACACCGTCGGTTTGTCTTGAGTCACCCGACTCAAGACAAAGGCATTTTGTTTGCGTTTAAAATAATACTTTTGAACCCAATTATTGGAGTATTTCGTAAGCAGCATTCCATACTGACTCATTTCGACTGAAATATTTCCCACTTGTGACTTCAAAGACCTGAAAGTGCCATCGGGTTCGTACTCACGAAACTCTTCATACTGATCTGGAATAGAATAAAGAAAAACACTTGTGCCATCGGCCTTGCGGGTGATTTTATAGTCAAAGCGATCCTTCAGACTTGCCCAGCAGCACGCACTTGAAAATGAAAGCAAAATTGCTAAAAGCCCCTTTGACATCACCATCTATAGCTCATTCTGATCTTTTCTAACATTCTTTTAGACAACAGATAGGTGCCCTTGTCTCGATCACAAAAAATATCTGGTGGCCGAGTAACACAAGTTGTAGGTCCCCAAGAGTTTTTCACTGCATACAAACAGGTTGTCTTACCCGCGACATTTCTGACGATTGTTCCAAACAAGACCATGGAATGATTATCGTTGCCACACTTTTTTTGTTTTGTAGGTCTATTCCTGTCGGCATCCAGCTCAGCCTCGGTGCAATCACTTGCCCTAATATTATTAGGGTCAAGCTCGTGAGCATGGGCCTCTAGAACGATGATCGAGTCTGGTTTGGTCAAACGCTGAATCGCCTCTTCCTGACTAAAGTGATCCTTCATCGAGAAATCATCAATCACATTTCCTTTTGCATCGACAATATTTTTCGGCAACTTGATTCGTTTTTCTGGGGGACAGGCGATGCTGTTTATTTTATCCAGGACAGCGAAATCATCCGTATCCAAATCTTTCACCTTGGCAATTTCTTTTTCGATGTCCTTCCATTGTTGATTTGACAGCGTCGGCGCCACTGCCGAGCACTCGGCACAAAATCCAGTCAAAGAAACGCCAGCCTCGCTCTTTTTCATGGTTCGCATATGCATTTGCACTTGCTCATACACCTTTCGCAAAGTCGCGTGCGGATTGTTTCTAAAATCACTTGGAAACAAAGACTCGGGACAAACACCGACTGTTTGAGCGATCTCAACCAATTTACGCGGATCGTTGTCCACTGAATCTGAATTAATAGATTCACCTAAAAAGTATCTGACTGTGTTTTTATTTTTAGGCTTTGGTGTCTTCTTAAAAGCCTGCAGTTCTAAATCAAAAACGGAGCAGCCTTTTTTGTATTCGCCAGTCGTTGGCCATAAATTCAGCCGTCGCAACTGATAGCAAATGTAGTCACCGCCCGAAAATGATCGGCAAGTTCCAGTGGTGTCTTGGGTGCGCGAAAAGGTACCGGGATTATCTTTGTTGAAACCAGGAAAATCCGCTTCGTCCGAACAATTTTCGGGGCACGTTTCTACATACTCTTTCCCGTTATATTCATAGGGATACTCCTTCATGCCTGTCGTGCAACCGGCAGCGGGAGTTCGCGCATCAGATGAAGAAGTCAAAGCATAGACATCTAACACTTGATTGGGGGAAATTGTCGTTCTATCGATTTCAACCTTTTGCTGAGTGACCTTTGTCTGAAAAAAGAAATAAACTCCCGCAACCACAACTACTGAGGTTAAAAGTGAATATTTTGAAATAACTTTGAAATGATTAGCGATTTTTGAATTTTTTCTCACCTCATTAGCCTAGCAAAATTCATTTGTTCCTTTAATCGGAATCAATTGAAAACTATATCTAAGTCGAGGATTTTTGCGCTTTCAGCATTAAGAAAAAATGCCAACCATCAGCAGTTAAATGAAGTGAATCGGGAACCTTATACTTTCAGTTAACTTTTTGAGCTCTTTAGCTTCTTATAGTCCTGAATGAATTGATCGAGCTTTTCTGACTCGCCTTCTTTAGCAGCCCATCTTTTAATTTTATCCAAATTGATAGGATGTTTTTCGCATACCCATAGAGCATGTATCAGACTACGCCGATCATTCCAATGAAACCACGCTGCCAATCGATCCATTACACATTGGGTGGGCGAATACATCGTAATCGTCGTATTTCTGACCTTAAGTTGCCCTTCGGGTTTTACATGGAATTGATTGCCAATGGCGACCGGACCGGATGGAAATTCAACATAGAGTTCCGAATTTGGGTGCAAAAAATATCGTCCCTCCTTTTGAAAACCAATTTCATCCAACGCATTGGTGATGGCCTCATGAGAATAAGGGGAAATGAAGTCGAGGTCGCGTGAAGAATGTTTTTCATCGGTATAAATGGAAACACAGGCCCCTCCAACCAAGACACACGATATGCCATGCTTTTCCAGTTGGCGAACGACGACGGCCGCGAACTCTTTGCGACTCATCGATTTCGTGATCTTCATAGAACTTTATTTTTCTTGCGCGGTCGCATACGTTTCATAAAATACTTTTCTTGTTGATCAATAGGAATGTTGGAAAGTGCCTTTTGAAGAATTGCATTGAGCTCTTTAAAAAGAAACCAGGATTTGTTCAATGAATAGACCCGCGTTCTCCCCTTTTCCTGTCCCACCAAGATGTCGGCTTGCTCTAATTTCAAAAGAGTGCGCGCCACCTGAGTCTTACTGATGTCAAAAGTGTTTGCGATTTCCAAGGCATAGCTTTCCCCTATAGAGGCAATTAAAAGCAGGCATTTCTCTGTTGTCAGACTTCCAAAAAGACTCGCAAGCATATATTCTCCTAACATAGGGCAATATCGCCCTATGTTAGGGATTTATCAAGTCCAGATCAAATAGCATATGGTCCTAATTTAGGGTGATATAGACCTAAATTAGGTCTAGTCATTGAAAGGTTAAAGGCGGGGCAAATGGACGAGTTTAGGAGTTTTCAAAAGAACCAAGCTTCACCAGCATCAAGTATTTTTAACCTACTTCATATTTTTTTTTAATTTATAACCCACTAGTTCGTACCCGAGCTTCCGATTGAGCTTCAGCATTGAAGAATTTTTGCCATGAACAAATGTTGAAATATGGTCTAATCCTTCATTTTGAGCCCACTCTTCTCCTCGCTTTTTAAGGTTCGCCCCAATTCCTTGGTTTCTGAAGGCTGGATCGACCCAAAGAGTTTGAACATGCGCTGCAAGGGTTCCCAATGGTGCAGATTTAAATTTATTCATAAAATGAAACCCAATAATCTTGCCATCAGAAGAAACAGCAACCTCAAAAAAGTCGTCAGATTTACAATTCTTAAATTGTTCAAGGCGATCCAAAATTGTTTTTTCATTCGCTTCAAAAATTGGATCAAATAAAGCTGGAATGGACATATCAATCGCAGCAATCGTTTCCATCTCATGAGCATCTTGAAGATTAATCTTACGATAAATAATTTCCATTTTTATTTTCCAAATCCCAAAAAATCGAGACCTGAATAGCCCCAATCAAAAAATCGTACCTAAATAATTGAGATTGTCTATTTGAGATTGTTTATGGAAAAAATGGGTTCTTCCCGGTTGTCTGCATAAGGCAATGAGTCAAGAAAGATGAGCATGAA
>CAZDHC010000074.1:0-17348 GCA_964505225.1 uncultured Bdellovibrio sp.
TACCATAGTCTTTTAACACAGCTACATAGGTAATATCTTGCACAATATCATTTGCGCCATTTTTATTCACTTGTTCTTTGGTCACATCATTTGATTCCATGCCTAAATCATACGGGATTTTAGCTGCTGCTAACACATCCCCTAGTTCAGTCGCATCGATATAACGCTTTGCCTTAATTAAAATATTTTTTTGTTGTTGGTTATCATAAAACAAAACGCCTGTGATAGTATTTCCCTCTTTGTTGACTTTTAATAATTCATAGTGGTAATTAATTTGTAAGTGCTTTTCGCTTTTTGCCATTGCTTTAAAAATACTATCCCCTATATGTGGCTCAAATAAAGTATTGCTCACCCAACCTGTAGAGACTTTATTACTCCCTCCATAATGTTGATATAGTCTTGCTCTGAACTCTCCAAAGATCCCAGCAGGCATGTTATGATTGCCATCAAATGCAGATACGCCAGCAGCGGTTAACATCCCTCCTAGCCATGGAGTAGATTCTGCTATAATTGTTTTTACACCTAGTCTTGAGGATTGTAGTCCTGCGCAAATGCCGCTTGCAGTGCCTCCAATGACCAATACTTCTGTTTCTTGGATTTGATCAATGCTTTGACTCCATGCTTTTACAAAATGGCCGGATACAAATAAAAGTATGAGGAAGATGGAGCGCATTGGGTTGATTTGGGTGTTAATTATAATTTGATGGTTGTAAATTATATAAAAATTTACAAAAGCGTATTAATACGTGAAAATGGCTTTTTGGAATAAGGTAGTATTGTTTAAACAAATCAAAAAACATGAAAATCAAGAAATTTATTGAAAATGGAGGCTTCTTAATGTTTGCGCTCTTAATTATTACTATTGGTTGCAAAAAAGCATCGGATGTAACAAATCAATCTCAGGTTAATAAAGATCCTGTAACAGCAATTCGTTCCATTGTTGGAAATAAAGGAACAATTAGTATTTTAAAAAATCAACAAAATTATTCATTAAAGTCTTCTGAGAAAGACGAAGTCCTCAAAGATTCTAGTTTAAGAATTTTATCTATTCAGGAATTTAAGAAATTGTATCAAGAATTAAATACAATTGAGTTTGTACAAATTGGCTTAGACTCTAATCTAAATAAAAAGAAATCTTCAAGTGAATATGCAGATGATGATTATGATGATCCTGGAAAACCTGGATTGCATAAAGTGCAGTTTTATGCTTTTCCGAAAAGCGTTTTCGATGGTACATTTGGAATAAATAATTCACCTTTTTCTTTTTGTATTTTGAATTTATGGTATGAAACAGATAAATATGGTCAAGTAATCGGGAATCCGCAAATTTTCTATACTGGTATTACATTATTGCAAATATGGACTCAATTAACAACAACTAGTATAAAATTTGATAAAAATAATTTAACTTCATCATTCACAATTGGAGGAACAAATCTTTATGGAATTAATGTTTTAGGTCAAAATATAGGCTGGACTACATCTAGTAAATTTATCATAACAATTAACATGGATTCTGAACTTGGGCCAGACGGGAAAGTTAATATAAAGCCTGAACAAAACTAGTATAGAAATAATAAGTAAATATTAAGTATGCTTTCAATATACAGATACGTCATTCTTGCAATACCTTTTTTAATAATTTTTATATTTGTAAAAAATAAAAAGAAATTCACAATAATCTACTTCTCATTTTATGCATTATTAGTTTTTGCTGAATTAGCCTTTTTATTTTATATATATATAACAGAGATAAAAAAATAGAAAAATATTTTTATGAAGTCCCTAATGGATAGCCAGCTCATTTCATTCGCTGTCATCTGCCTCGGCTATCTCGCTTTACCCAAAGCCTTTCAAAAGTAAGCTTAGCTTACTTTTGGCTTTTTTGCTTCTCGCTAGCTTAGAAGAGCATATTCGCTTCGCTCATTATGGTTTAAGTGTTGTCTTTGTTTAGAAGCAAGCTTCAACCAAATCCCCCACTCACCCCATCCACTTTGTGGCATGCTCTTGACGCTGCTCGTATTAAAAAAGCCTCTCACTTTCGTGAGAGGCTTTGTATCGAGGTCCCGAGCGGATTACAAATCAAAAAGTAAAAATATCAATAATTTTATATTATATTGACATTCAATATATTACAATTAGAAATAAAATATATTTGATGATAAAATGGCTAAAATTGTTGTACCCAATGTTGTACCCAATATCTTTATGCAAAATAATTCCAAATGGGATACTCATATAAATGTATGATTCGGGTACAAAAAATGAATAAAAACAAAGAGTGTCCAGTTGTTATTCGTGTAACATACCAAAGGAAGTATATTCTAATCCCAACCAATGAAAGAATAAAGAAAGAACATTGGAACTCAAAAGACGAAGTTCCGAAGAAGATATGCCCTAATAGAGAGGTTATTATGTTAAGAATAGACGAAGAAATGTCAAAAGTTAGAAATGTTATACTTCAACACAGAGTTAAATATGCAGATTATCCAACTATAGCCGATTTAAAGAATCTATTAAAAACGAATGATTTTAGACCACAAAGTAAAGAGAAATCAATCATTCAGTATTTTGATGATTTCATAACAGATTATTCAAAAAAGAAGAAAATTCAAAAAGGTACACAAAAGATATATAGGGCAACTTCATTAAGATTAAGTGAATTTTTTACTCAATACGAAAGACCTGCCATTTGGCAAACATTTGATAGTATATTCTACACTGATTTTGTACTCTATTTTACAGACAAAGGATATAAAGAAAGCAGCATTGGGAGAATTATTAAAACATTAAAAACCTTTTTAGGATATATTCATACTAACTACCAATTGGTTAAACCCGAACAATACAAAGAATTTAAAGTAATAAAAGAAGAACCACCTTTTGAGATATTAACTAAGGAGGAATTATTAGTGATAAAGTTACAATTAGGATTAGTTGAAACTGAAAAATATGAATGGTTTAAAAAAATAGAATTAACTGAAAGGCAAAAGTTATTACTTAGAATATTGTTATTCCTTTGTTGGACAGGGATGTCCTATGTTGATTTCTTAAAACTAAATTATAACGATATTGAAAATATTGATGATTTAGATGAAGATTCTATACTATCAATAATATATAATCGACAAAAAACAAACATAAATAATAAAGTATTTATTACACTTACAGAGGATATAATTGAACTTCTTATTCAGGAACTATATTCTCAGATTCCAACAAAATCTAAGTTAAAAAAAGATGCTATTGTGTTGAAAAATGAAAGTTATTTAAATAAGTACAAAACATTATGGAATCTAACACTAGAAATTAGAAGAATTTTTAAAGGTGATAAGTTTTGGACACCACATTTATTTTCCCCAATAGGAAATCAGGATTTTAATAAAGAAATTAAATTTGTATTAGCAATAATAGGAATTGATAAAATAGTTTCTCATTATGAAAAAAGACATGGTTTAGTTAGTGAAACAAAAATTGAAAAATTCAAATTAATAACCTCAGTTACGGGAAGAAGAACTTTCATAACCCATTCACTTAAAGATGGTATTCCTATGGAAGTACTTATGAAATCAACGGGTCATAAAGATATAAAAACACTTTTGAGGTACGCAAAAATTGACCAAAATGTAGTTAATAGTGAGTTTATTACAAATAAGAAAAGAATTCTACCAAATGAAAAATGGGAGATGAAAAAACAATCAAATTATGAAGATTCTAAACTTAAAAATTAAATTATGAGACTTTCAGAATTAATAGAAACACTACTCCCAAATATTTCAGTTACAATTGAACCAATGAGTATTGATTATGGAATCCCGAATTATGTTATATCCGAAGAAGGGCTACCCTTTGCATATATCAAAACAACCGATAAAGGAACCAATTTAAACGAATTAGAAGGTTCTGAAGATGTAAGAAGGTATAAAGCATCTCTAAGTAACTTAATAACCACTAATTACAGTGATTTTAGATGGTATAAAGATGGGGAGTTAATTACTTCGTTTTCAATAGGTAAATTAAATTAATCTATTTCTTTTCCAAAATACCTTTCTCTCTCCACCAAAGTAATACCCATTCTGTTAGTTTTCCATATAAAACACCCTTAATTTCTTCTTCTGTAGAACCGTTAAATTTAGGATTTATCTTTATTTCTTTAAGAAACTGAAGCTCAATCTTTTTAGGTATCATTTTAACCTTTTCTTTATCTGAAAATCTGATTTTACCTCTCAAATAATTATACCCTTTCACATTTTTAACCTTTGTAATTACAATCGGCGGTTCCCATTGCTCACCTATTGCAATATCTTTAATTTTGGATTTAAGAGAACCCAACTCCTCTTCCAAAGGTCTAATCTCATCTTTCAGTTTATTAACCTCCTTTAGCAATGGAGCTAACATTTCATTACGTCTCTTAATCATTCTCATAAGGGTAGATTTTCTACCCAATAACTGTCTATACTCTCTATCGAGATTCTCAAACTTTGTCAATTCTTTTGGCATAAATCTAAGTTAGCACAATTGGGGAATAAATCAACCATAGACTCTATACAGTCTTTATAATGCATTGATTGACAATGATTTAAAATATTAGTTATTCCCCACAAATGCCTAAATATTTCAAAAAGGGGTGTATATTTTGTATCTTTAAGTATAACGAAAAAGGAAGGAAATCTCACTTCAAATAACACAGAATTAGAGTGAGAATTTAAATAGTTCTTTAAGATATTATGTTGATTGGGTGAGGTGAGGTGAAGCACACACTTAAAATCCCTTAGGAGTATTATTCGAAATCAGAATAATGTTAAGATAGGTTTACTCCAACCGCCCATTTGAAGGATGTTCTGTTAGAGGGGTTCTCCGAAGGAACACATTCGTTGGTTTGAATCCAACCACCCTAAAATCAACAAAAAGATTAAATAAATTAAAAAAGGAGGTGAAACAAAAATGAGAAAAACCAACATTAAAATCCTAATCACAATCTCTTAGTTAGTTGGTTGAGTGATTAGAATTATCAGAAAGTAAATAACTAAAACCTAAATACTGATAATTTATTAAGATGGTTATAGTTGGAGAATCTAACTACCAATAATTAAGTGTTAGAAGATAAAATAATTACAATGAAAAAAGTAAAAACAGAAATTAAAATTGATTTAAAAAAAGTTGTAGAAGTAATAGAATCTCTACAAAAAAGACAAAAACTATATCCTAAATGGATAAAACAAATTGAAGATGATTCGTGGGACTATGAAAGTGAAAAATTAGAAAGAGTTGCGTACACGGAGGGTGAATGTGACCAAAATAACTATATCCTAAACGAATTAACGGAATGTATAATTAAATAAAAAAAAGTGGAGACACCACTATAAAACTGTAAAAACAACTATGGGAGTTACATTATACCCAAAAACACAATTAGATAAATGGAATTTTTTAAGAGATATTGATATTTTAAAAGAAGATGATGGAGATGGTGATTTCATTAGTTCTTCATCTTCAAAATACTTCTACGAAAATGTATTAGAAAAATCATACTCTACACAATATAGTACGTGGGGATTACCACTTACAATATTATACAATTGTGAAGAAGAAACAGATACATTCAATAGAGATGATAGAGGCTATATTCCACCTCATATCCTTAAAAGAATAGTTGAATCAAAAAGATTCAATGAAGAGTACAAAAACTTAATAACTATTTATGATGAAATGGAAGAAGATGATACAAAATATCATTTTGAAATCTCTAAAATCCAACATTCAATAGAAATATTAGATTTCATTAAAAAGAATAAAGAAAACGGTATTTCCTATGATTAGTTTAGGTTCTATGTAATCATTATCAGATTGAGTTCTGATTAAAAAAATAACCCCACAAATACATTTGGGGTATTTTTTTACCCTATAGGAAAATAAATATGGTAAAAAGTGATGGAAAATTACATTTTGGTAAATCTACGTTATATATATAGATGGTATAGTTCTCCATCATAGGGTAAAAGGATTATCAGCCACGAGGGTCTTAATGATAGTTAGTGGGTTAGAAGTTGGGTAGTAATCTGTAGGGTTGAAATAACACCTAAACATAACGGATGAGGTAAACACAAACCCCAATAATACCAAAAATGGTTTGTATATAATACAGATATGGGTGTGTAACACGAACTGGTCTGTTGAAATTACAAATTAAGTGTAAGCTAAACCTTAAGGGGAAAGTTGTATCAACTAATGAACAACTGAAATTTAAAGTATTTACTATTTATATAAAACAACACTATGATTCAATTAGAACCACTATTAGGAATTGAAGAGTTATCTAAACAAATGGGTATGAATAAATTCAGTATTTATCATAAAATAAGAAATAACAAATTCCCTAAAGGTGTAAAGCTTAATGGGAAAAGATTATTTAAAATAAGTGAATTAGAAGATTATTATAAATCACTTAACATAGAATCCAAAGTAACAATATGATAAACTCCTACAAAAGTGCAACAGAACAACTAAACAAACTAAATCAGTATATGAATGATAATACTGAGAACCTATTCATTAACATAGAACTATATACCGCTTTAATGGATATTAGGGAACGTTTTCAGAAGGAAATAGCGAATTATGAACTCCAGCAAAGGAAAATGAATTCCCCCTACTCTAAGGAGCTTAAAAGAAGGAAAGTGGCAATGGAAAAAATTAAGGAGAGGGAAAAGGAACAAAAAGGGGAAACTTTGTTTGAGGAGGAACTTTCACTATGGTTTGATTAAAACAACAAAGGGTATAAAGAATAACGATTTACTCTCTATACCCTTCTTACTTAACTTAATAACTACCATTAAGTGGGTGAAAATATGGGGGAAACAGATTAATGGTTGGTTATATATTTGTTAAATTCAAAATTGACAATCTGTAATAATTTATAAATACAAAACCCAAAAAAGCGATTAACCCAATAACTTTAAAACCATCATACCATATTGCGTGTGTATCAACCAAATTGATATAAAAATAGTAAAGCATAGCAATAAAAACTGAAATTAATTTAAAAATAAACCAATAGAATTTCAAATTACTCCCGCTATTTAATGCAATATGAAGCGAATACGCACTCTTTGTTAAGCTAATATTTTGAAAAAATGTTTTATAATTATAATACAATAACCAAAATGTAATCAAATAGAAAAGTATGATATTAAAACTATGAAACCATCCTAAAAACTTAAAGGATAAAAATGAAATTAATATAAAAGTTCCAATCGTATATACCTCATAAAAAAACCATTTAATACTTTTCATAATTTTTATTTTAATTTTTTATAGTTTGGGAGTTAAATACATTGAAATAATTGTATGTTGATTTGTAAACCTATCTACCATATCGGTTATTAATACGTGTGTAGCAAATTCCATTTCTTTTACTAACCATTTACCTTTTTTATTTTTCATACTATCCTTTACTAATTGAGAAATTGGTGCAAATTTGTATCTAATATCAATATCTCCAATTTTAATTTTATATTCAACATCGTTAATTTTAATCACTGGGGTGGTTTTTGTCATACCCATTAATGTTTGAGTTATTGTTGAATCTGTTATGGTTACTTCGCCGTCTATATCAACCGATTGAATACCTAATGTTGGTAATTGTGTATTCATTTTTGAGAAAGTAAATGTTTGTGATTCACTTACCAAAGTTCCTAATAGCAATATCAATAGTAATAATATTTTTCTCATAATTTATAATTTTAATACTCTCCACCCATTAGTTTAAATAATTCAATTGTTTCTTTAATTGATTTGATTTGTGAGGATGTAATTGATTTAGTATCAAAATATTGTCTTCCTTCTAATCTTATTTTTGCTGATTTACTTTGAATCAACGCATTTAAAACTTCCTTAGCTTCTGAATCAACAGCTTCATCAGACCATTCCCATACCATACCACCATCTCCATTGTCGGTTTTAACATCTATGGGTGTATAAGAATACGCATTGCCATCGATTGAAAACTTATACTTTCTAATAAACAACCAATCATCAGCATAATATTGATGAACTATTCTCAAAACTTCTGGTGCACCATTTTTAGTGCCGAAATAACAATAGAAACCATTTGCATTTCTAAAATTTGGTGATGTTTTGGGTTCATACCAAACTAAATTGTTTTCATCAAATTCATCTTTTTTTATTCTAAACTTTTTTTTCAGTTCTTTAATTTGAAGAGTCTCTTCAATAAGCCTTTGATTTCCATTCGGTTTATTTAGATTTGATTTCAAATCTTTACCACTATTTTTAGCCGCTTCAATGGCTCGTTTATCCATTTCGGCGATAGATTCGGCATTCAACTTATATTTAATATCCTCCCTCTGTTCATTTAGTACTTCAAAATCATAGTACTCTTTTCCTAACTTTAGTTCTTTTTCAAAAGCTACTCCTATTTCATACCTCATTTTTCCATAATAATAGGCTGCAGAATCACTTTCGTATTCAGAAACTGTACTATCGGTTTTGTATTCCATACCTATACCTAAAATTCCCTTTTGTTTACTATGTATTAAAAGAGTATAATTTTTCTTAGTTAGTGAATCACACGAAATCAATAACACTATGAATGAGAGAAAAAATATTGATTTTATTTTCATCATTTATTATTTTAATATAGACCCAATTTAATTACTTCATCATTAGTAAAACCACACTCATAAGCAATCTGTTTGTTATACTTTCTGATTGCACCGTTTAGTGTAAATAATCTATATATGGCCCACATACCAATGCCTCCAATTGTAAGATAATAGAATATTTGTTTACCCATCTTTCCCATTGAACCGTAACTCCATCCTAAGAAGAGAAATAATAACCAAATAGATGTTGGAGTCAATGCCCTTTGTTGATATGCGAATTGTTTGTCCATAATTATAAATTAAACTAATTAATCTTTTTTCCACAAAACAGCTATTACCCAAAAATAAGTTATTAAACCTGCTAATTTAGCAATGTTTAGAACAAAAATTAAAGATGTTGGAAATGAATAAGGATTATATAAAGCAAACCCAAAATCTGTAGCTAAATTTACTATTCCAAAAAAAAGGAAAGCAACTACTAATTTGAAATTACTCTTCCATAAAATAATTGAAGCTAAAACTGAAAAGACAAAAGTTAAACCTCCAATAATTACTGAATAAAAAACTGGAAAGACTTCAACACCATTTTTATCAGTTTCAGTAAAATAAACTGATAAAATATAGAGTAAGATTCCAAATATTGATAAAAGAATATTTTTCATAAATTAATGATTTGCCTTAAGTAACTCTTCTAATTTTAGGATAACTTCATTAACTTTTCTCGTTTGTCCAAAATTACCATATTCATCTTTACGACATCTGGAGCAGTTAGTATTATCGGCAGCTTCATTCTTATTGCCACATTCACATATCCAATATACCCTACCCTTATTTAATAAACTAGTTCCAATATCTTCAGTTGAAACTTTGGGAAATACTTCTTTAATTTTCTCTAAAATCTTTTCTACTAATTCAAAATCAGAATTGGTGTAGGATTTATTATAATGATAAAGAAAATTCAAACATAATCTTTGCTTTTCCCTATCCTCATTGTTTGATAATATTTGCAATATTTTAGAATAATCGACAATACACTTTTCGAAGATTGTTGAAAGTGCAGTATTTTCATACGCCGTCCTATTCTCTTTACTGAAATTGGCAAATGTTTTATCAAATAAATCTTCTTTGTTGAGATTACTGATAAAAGCTGAAAAAACGATTTGCCAATTTGATGGGTCTTTTAGATATACATAATTTAGATATGGTTCAAATGCCTCAGGCAATGGGTTATTAATTAAATATTGCTCAACCCAATCTACTGATGGATAAAAACTACCATCACTTATCTTTTGAAGTATCCTGTTCTTAGTAATATTATTATTTATGGTATCTATACTTATTGTATCAATTTGAGAAGTTTGTTTACTCAATTTTACAGCAGTTGCAATTGCAGTTACCATAAACATACTCTTATTCCCTCCCGAAATCTCATCAACATCAATCTTCAAATCTATCAGAGCATCTGCTTTAATTTTTTTACCTTTTTCTTTTAAACCCTCGATAACCTGATTTGTAATTTCAGCTAACCTTTTTTCATAGGAAGAGTTATTCCCACCAAAAAAATCACTGAAAGAAGCATTTATATCACTAAAAATATTTGTTCCTAATACAATTCTATTATGCACTACAGATAGTATTTCTGTAATCTCAATATTAGGAATAGTATTTGTGGTCGTTATAATCATAATTTATTTTTTATGCATCGAGCATTATATGGATAGGAAATTAAGATGAGATTTTGAAAAGAATTCGAGAAATTCTGACTCCACGCACCACTTCCATAATTAGCAGAAATACTCCAATAATTATTATCTGTAAAATTTCCGATTTCATTTTTATTAATATATAAAAATTTAAGTTCATCCTTTGTTGGAAGTCTCCAACCATCACCTAAATCGTTACATCCTTTTTTTGCATCAATATAATTTAATTTTTTTGGCAAATCATATTGAGCGACTTCGAAGTTGTCTATTTTGAAAGTTGTTCCAATAATAGGTTCGTAAAAATCCTTATTCAATCTCACGGCACGAACTGAATAAGCGATTTTTGTTTTTGGAATTTTATCATTTTCAAAATTAAAATCAGGAATTTCTGCAAAATCGTTATCTAAGTCTGATGAACTCCAATAAGCTTTACGCATATTGCTTAGAGAATCATCTTTATACAAAAATAAAAATTTGAGTTCGCTCTTAGTAGGGAGTCTCCAACCTTCACCTAAATTAGAACAAGCTTTTTTTGCATCACTCCAACTCATTGTGTTTGGAAAATCATTTTGGGCAATTTCTAATTTTTCAATTTTAATTGATTTACCTACAATTAAACTTTTAGAATTCTTTTGAGCGTTTATATTGTTATTGAAATAAAATAATATAAAAAATAATAAGATGTTTTTCATTTTTATCTATTGAATTCTTATAAATGATTCTCGAGTAGTATAAACTTCCATTGTACTCCCAATTGGAATTTCAGCTTCCTTCCCTTTTAAAAATAAAAATAGAGGTGATAAAAATATAGATAAATTAACTGCAGTTCCAGTAATATTACTTCCCTTCAATTTCCCATATACCGCTTCAATTGGAATTTCCTGTCCATCAATTGCTGTTAATGAATTAAATTTGATTTCTAAAACTCCTTCCTTCCCCAATATTTTAGCGTTATCTATTTTTTCAACTTTGGCTTTAATATTGCTATTTTTTTTAAATATGAGTTTATTATTAACAAATATATCGTCAGCGCAGACAAAATCTAATGATTCTCCGTAGCTAATTGTTTTAGATGAAATATTAGACATTGATTTTACTACAATAATTGTTCCCTCCTCTAATTTCAAAGACTTAGTAGAGTCTGCTTTATTTTGTCCGATTGAAAATATTGGAATCAATAAAAAAAGTATATATTTTTTCATATAAAATTATTTCCAAAGTGATTTTACTTTAACTAAAAAATCATCGTGAAACTTAGTAAACTCTCTATCCGTAAATGCAAAGATTGCATCATCAATCTTTAAAATTATATTTCTCTGGCTGTAACTATATACATTATCAAATACATTTAAATCTTTACCAGAATAAACATCCAGCGATAACTCGATTTTATCTATTTTAAAATAATATGTTATCGGATTAGCACCTTTAATATTATCTTTTTCAATCTGATTTCTAATAAAGGTTGAGTAATTAAATAAGGTATCAAAATTATCTTTATTTAAAAAAACATTTCCGATAAAATTTTTAAACGCATAAACATTTGAGAAACCAGCAGAAGAAGATAATAAACTTCCTAAAAGATTAAAACTATTAAATCCAGCTACAGCACTACCTATATTGAAATTAGCACTCGAGCCACTTAGTTCCGCTTTTTTCTCTGAGATTTCGAATTTAACAAAATACTTTGCGTCACTCTCATTACCAATTATACTATTCTTATCAAAAGATGCGTTTATTTGACTCGCATTTTTAGAAAATGCAGGATTAATTAATTTACTATAAGATAGTATATGCTCAGATTTAATTTGAGATAATGTAAAAAAAGGGATATTGAAGAATAATAATATTATAAATATTCTTTTCATAATTTACATTTTGAATGATACTAAAATAAAAAATGCAAATACAGCTAAGATTAGACTTACAACTGTAATTTTAGCAACTGTTCTAAGCCACCAATTTGTTTCCTCTATATCAGTTTGAAGTAGATATTTTCGTTTATCAATAATTGGAAGATTATTAAAATCTTCTTTAGATAATTTATAGTCGTTTAAATTCATTGTATATAATTTTATTGATTTAAATTTTCATTTATTTCATCAACTGATGTAATAATAATTGGTTTATCTACTTTTTTCTTTTCTTTCTTTTGGATAGATTTAAAATCCTCTATTATAACACTTTCCATTGCAATCTTTTTTACTGCGTTTTGAATGTTAATATCCTCAAACTTAATATTATGTTTCTTCTTCAGCTCTTTTTGTAAGAATAATATTACTTCGGAGGAAAACAATAACTTAGAAAGATTTTTTGGAGAAAGTGCAGAGTGCCTATCCCATAATACTTCTAATCCCTTCTTCAAAACTGAATCTTTATGTAAGTATTGTAATTGTTCAGCAGTTCCTTTTATATTTGATAAATCAGATAAATTTAGAGAGAATACTAATTCGTGAGATATAGGTTTTTCAAATAACACTTTGTACAATTCAAATACTCTTCCATTTGTTAATAATACAAAATCAATCCCTTCATTTGCTCCATAGTTGATTGATTGTCTTAGATGGTTAGCTGATAAGTTTAAGGATAGTGCCTTTACTTCAACTAAGAAATGCCTCTTACCCCCTATCTGGATAACATAGTCAGCATAGGTTCCTTTTATCATATACTCCGTCTTTACTTCTGATAAAGTTTCATAACCGAGCATCTCAGTAAGAAAATGATTAATCAATAGTCGAGTTCCACTTTCATCTAATTCCCCTAATGGTTTATCTAAGAACTTCTTCTTATAATCTTTAATTGATTGTGTAAACTTTAATAGTTTTTGTGTTGATAGCATATAGTATTAATTTTTATTTTATTTTTCTGAAATCTTTCTAAGAAGTTTAATAATTGTAGAAATGCCTTCTAATAGAACACATAAACCTAATGTAGCCATTATACCTCCTGCAGCATATAACAAACCTACTAACCAACTACCATTAAAAATCATCAATAAGCCAATTAAACCTGAGCCAATCATACCGACTAATTTAGTAGTAGGTATAATATCGTTATCAAATTTATCTTCAGTCTTTTGAACGTAATTTAAATTAGCATTTGTAGGAATTGATTGATTCCCAACTTCACTCGAAAGATATAATTCAGCAGGATAACTTTTTCCAAAGTGTTTTGTTATATTTTCCAAAACACCACTCCCTATAGAAGTTGAATATTTATTTCTTAAAACAATTAGACATTTAGAAATAGTAGCAAACTCTTCTTTTTCATAATTGGATAAAATATTTCTAATCTGCGATTCATTTAGTTCTTCAATGTAATTTGTTGACATTATATTATTTTTAATTATTTCCAAAGTGATTTTACTTTAACTAAAAAATCATCGTGAAACTTAGTAAACTCTCTATCCGTAAATGCAAAGATTGCATCATCAATCTTTAAAATTATATTTCTCTGGCTGTAACTATATACATTATCAAATACATTTAAATCTTTACCAGAATAAACATCCAGCGATAACTCGATTTTATCTATTTTAAAATAATATGTTATCGGATTAGCACCTTTAATATTATCTTTTTCAATCTGATTTCTAATAAAGGTTGAGTAATTAAATAAGGTATCAAAATTATCTTTATTTAAAAAAACATTTCCGATAAAATTTTTAAACGCATAAACATTTGAGAAACCAGCAGAAGAAGATAATAAACTTCCTAAAAGATTAAAACTATTAAATCCAGCTACAGCACTACCTATATTGAAATTAGCACTCGAGCCACTTAGTTCCGCTTTTTTCTCTGAGATTTCGAATTTAACAAAATACTTTGCGTCACTCTCATTACCAATTATACTATTCTTATCAAAAGATGCGTTTATTTGACTCGCATTTTTAGAAAATGCAGGATTAATTAATTTACTATAAGATAGTATATGCTCAGATTTAATTTGAGATAATGTAAAAAAAGGGATATTGAAGAATAATAATATTATAAATATTCTTTTCATAATTTACATTTTGAATGATACTAAAATAAAAAATGCAAATACAGCTAAGATTAGACTTACAACTGTAATTTTAGCAACTGTTCTAAGCCACCAATTTGTTTCCTCTATATCAGTTTGAAGTAGATATTTTCGTTTATCAATAATTGGAAGATTATTAAAATCTTCTTTAGATAATTTATAGTCGTTTAAATTCATTGTATATAATTTTATTGATTTAAATTTTCATTTATTTCATCAACTGATGTAATAATAATTGGTTTATCTACTTTTTTCTTTTCTTTCTTTTGGATAGATTTAAAATCCTCTATTATAACACTTTCCATTGCAATCTTTTTTACTGCGTTTTGAATGTTAATATCCTCAAACTTAATATTATGTTTCTTCTTCAGCTCTTTTTGTAAGAATAATATTACTTCGGAGGAAAACAATAACTTAGAAAGATTTTTTGGAGAAAGTGCAGAGTGCCTATCCCATAATACTTCTAATCCCTTCTTCAAAACTGAATCTTTATGTAAGTATTGTAATTGTTCAGCAGTTCCTTTTATATTTGATAAATCAGATAAATTTAGAGAGAATACTAATTCGTGAGATATAGGTTTTTCAAATAACACTTTGTACAATTCAAATACTCTTCCATTTGTTAATAATACAAAATCAATCCCTTCATTTGCTCCATAGTTGATTGATTGTCTTAGATGGTTAGCTGATAAGTTTAAGGATAGTGCCTTTACTTCAACTAAGAAATGCCTCTTACCCCCTATCTGGATAACATAGTCAGCATAGGTTCCTTTTATCATATACTCCGTCTTTACTTCTGATAAAGTTTCATAACCGAGCATCTCAGTAAGAAAATGATTAATCAATAGTCGAGTTCCACTTTCATCTAATTCCCCTAATGGTTTATCTAAGAACTTCTTCTTATAATCTTTAATTGATTGTGTAAACTTTAATAGTTTTTGTGTTGATAGCATATAGTATTAATTTTTATTTTATTTTTCTGAAATCTTTCTAAGAAGTTTAATAATTGTAGAAATGCCTTCTAATAGAACACATAAACCTAATGTAGCCATTATACCTCCTGCAGCATATAACAAACCTACTAACCAACTACCATTAAAAATCATCAATAAGCCAATTAAACCTGAGCCAATCATACCGACTAATTTAGTAGTAGGTATAATATCGTTATCAAATTTATCTTCAGTCTTTTGAACGTAATTTAAATTAGCATTTGTAGGAATTGATTGATTCCCAACTTCACTCGAAAGATATAATTCAGCAGGATAACTTTTTCCAAAGTGTTTTGTTATATTTTCCAAAACACCACTCCCTATAGAAGTTGAATATTTATTTCTTAAAACAATTAGACATTTAGAAATAGTAGCAAACTCTTCTTTTTCATAATTTGATAAAATATTTCTAATCTGAGATTCATTTAGTTCATCTATATAATTTGTTGACATAATATATTTATTTGATAAAAGTTAAAAAGTTCTAACTGCGCGAACTCTATTAAGGTCGAAAGAATACCCATCTCTCGATGAAGAATTAGATGAACAATAAGAATCAAATGTTAAAATACTAAAAAATGGAGTGCCATTAATATCTTCACCATTTTTAGTAGAGCTCCAATATGGATGCGAATCTTTTATATTAAATTCATTTACTGTTTTATTTTGGCAAATTATTTTCAACTCTTCTATTGTTGGCAACCTCCATCCTTCCCCTAATCTTTCACAGGCTTTTTTTGCATCTTCCCAATTCATTTTTTCTGGAAAGTCTTTTTCAGCGACTTCAATATTTTCACTCTTTATAGTATTTCCAATAATAGGATTACTAGATTCTACAATTTTTTCAGTAATTTTTTCAGAAAATTCATTAGCTAAATAAACTTTACCTAAAATCCCTAATCCAACAACTTTCTCTTTTTCATCATTATCTAAATATTTTGACTTAGTTAGTGAAAATAAAAGGTAGTTATCCCTTTTAATCATTTTATCTATTATTACCATCCCAATTGTTTGCCCTAATTGTGCTCCTAATTTCTGAAATGCATTTCCATCTGTATTATTTTTTTCAAAAGCTGCTGATACTTTTTCCTTTACCACTTCTTTATGTTCTGCAGTAGAAGGATTAGTTGCCATTAAAGCAACCAATATAAAACCAACAACAATCAAAATAATATGCTTTTGTTTCATAAAAATTAGATTTTACTAAAGTTAGCCATTCCATTTTACATAGTAGATTAATTCAATATGATTCATCTGAATAGTAGGGCAAAAACAGATGTTCTCGCTCCCAATTAGTTAAAAATATTATTACTATATTAGACTGATAATCAATGTTTTAAGACTTTTTTTCGTGAATTTTTTTCGTTAATTTTAGGTACAAAATCAATAAAAATGAGCAAAATAGTATCCTACCTCCGATGTTCCACATCTTATCAGTTGGAAGGCCATTCCATCGATAACCAAAGATTGAAGATTAAGCAGTATTGCGAACTCCATAATTTGATTTTATCCGAAGAGATAGTGGATGAGGGGGTAAGTGGCAAAAACTCCAATCGTGAGGGTTATATGAGGTTATTAGGGATAGTTCAAAGGGGTGAATGTGATGGTGTGGTGGTTTATTCCCTTAGCCGTTTCTCCCGTAACACTATGGATACCCTATCTTCTATTGAGAAAATGAACCAAAAAGGGATAACCTTCCATTCACTATCAGAAAGTATTGATACATCCTCTCCCAATGGAAGGTTCTTTTTAACCATTTTAAGCTCCCTTTCTCAGTTGGAGAGGGAAATTACATCCCAAAGGGTTACAGATGTTTTAAGGGGTTTAAAATCGACAAATAAACCCTATTCTAACGACCTATACGGATATGATAAGGTAGATGGAAAGTTGGTTGAAAATGAGAAAGAATTAAAGATGCTTAGGAAAATCAGAAAACTACACAAAGATGGGTTGAGTAGTAAAGGGATAGCAAAATACCTCAATGAAAGAAATTACAAAACAAAGAGAGG
>CAZDHC010000075.1:0-16906 GCA_964505225.1 uncultured Bdellovibrio sp.
TGGTTTCGAATTTTCAATCTTTTCGATAATCGGAATTAGATTTTCGTAGGTTAAATACTTTGTATTCCCATTTCGCCGTGGAAAAAACAAAGTCGTAATTGGAGAATCTTTTGGGGGAGAATTGAACCGTTGTCTAATATCAATTGACCAAGCATTTAATCCCATTAAATTCAGATTTATTGCCGCATATGAGATTAAAAGGGCAATGCCAAAACCAATCAATAGTTGAATGCTTTGCCTTGCCCCCAAGCTCAATAAAAATGCGAAGAATAGTTTCAATTTTGTCATCAAGGCATTGTCGCTTTCGAATATGAAAGGGTCAAAAATATGAAATGAAGCATTCAAACTCCCGACCAAAATCGAGAGTGATGCGTGCTCGGGTTTCATAAGAAAATTTCCGGACCAGACTTAAGAAAGCTAGCGTGTATTTTTTTTGCGGCTGGGCAAGATTTGCGGCATCCTGTGTCTATGTCAATGAAGCTTAAATTTTGGGGAGTTCGAGGATCTTTACCGTCAGCGCCGACACCGGAGCAGCTGACAATCGATTTTGAAAATCTCATCCGACAGTTTTTCAAATCAGGTTATAAAGACGCCACCGAAATTAAAGAATTCATCGGTCAGCACACCATTCCCCAAATCGGTGGGTTTGGTACGGCCACCACTTGTGTCGAGCTAAAATCCAACAAAGTGCAATTGATCATCGATGGCGGAACTGGATTAAGACATCTATCTGACGAGCTCATGAAGGGCCCAGCCGGTAAAGGCAAAGCTGACATTCACATTTTGATGACCCACTTTCACTGGGATCATATGTTGGGAATCCCTTTCTTCGCTCCGCACTTTATCAAAGGTAACAACATTCACTACTACGCAGTTCAAGATGAACTTGAGCAAATGGTGCGAATCAAATTTACCAAACCGATGTTCCCAGTTTCCTTTGAAATGCTTCAAGCGAAAATCCATTTTCATAAATTGGAGCCAAGAAAGACCTTTAAAATAGAAGATCTTTCTATCACTCCCTACCAACTCGATCATCCAGATCCTTGCTGGGGATTTCGAATTGAAAATGGTGGAAAAGCCTACGCTCACTGTGTTGACACCGAAGGCACCAGAACTTCCGCCGAAGCTCTTGGCTTAGATCTGCCACTTTATCAAAATGCCAATTTGATGTTTTTCGATGCTCAGTACACTTTGCCTGAGTTGGCTGAAAAAGCCAATTGGGGACACAGTGCTGCTCAATTGGGGTTGGACATCGCGTTCCGAGAAAATATTGGCAACGTGATTTTTGCTCACCACGATCCGGGAGCTGACACCAAGCAAATCATGAATCTAAAAACTCAGACTCACGAGTATTATGATTGGAAAATGAAGACCTCAAGTGCCAATAATATCATCCTATCTCCGGTGAAGTGGCGCTATGCCTACGAAGGCCTAATCGTCGACATGGACGATTTGTAAAAAACCTCTACAGAGTTTCTCAAATTGAAACGCTAATTTCCGACAGTTTTGTCTGAAAAATCCTTTATCAAACTGACACATCAGCCGAAAAGTCTAGACGGGGGGATTTGACGGGTGAAGCGCTCATGGGTTCGTGTATTTAAATCACGTCCTTTAATGGCTTTGTCGCTGGGTTTGATGGCGCTGTTGAGCTATCAACATTGCGGTCGAATCGCGTTGAAAACCTTTGATGGAATGGCGCTTTTCGAGTCCACGGGATTTCCCCTACAAATGCGTCCGCCAAGTCAGTATCCAATTTTCCGCCGTTATGTTGTCATGGTAGATATGTCCAACTCGATGATTTCTGGCCCCTGCCCATTCGATGCGGATGTACCTGATAGTTCAAATGGATATTCGGGACAGTATCACGAGTGGGATCCAAATCCGACTAAGACCGATCCTGCTGCTGACGTGAACGATCATCGCGGAATCACCCGAGATTGCCATGTCAATCCGGCGCTTGAGCCACCGAACATGGTTCGACAGATTGCTCCAGCAAATTCGCCCTACAATTTGGTTTTTGAACATCAAACCTACCCTGGCTCAGATCCCAATCGAGATCGTTTAGCGATCGTTCGAAAGTGGATTGCAGAATTGAGAAATAATTTAAACGAGGACTCGGCAGCTAAAACTGAGATTATGATTTGGCCAGTTTCGGGTGGAGCTTCGCAAAAGCTTTTGATTTCAAAGTACCCACTGAAGTTGCAATTTACCAACGTTATGGATCCGCAAATTGACTCGGCATTGTCGTATCTAGAAGGGCGTCATGATCAAGAGTTAAGCCTGGCGCAAATGAAGGTATTTGATCGTTGGACAAATCCGATCAACGCCACATTGTGGCCTAATCCATTTGCCCTAAGCAACACCATGGGGACAACTGCGCCTGGTGAAATCATCACCAACATTTATGATCCAATAAACAAGAACTATAAAAGTTTAGCCTATGATGGACTGTTAACCGGAGCCTCTTTTGATGTGATGCTTTTTGGTGATGGCCATATCACGCCGATCACCGATCAATTCAATAAAGTCATGAACATGTGGGGTGGATGTAATTGCCAAGGCCCATTGTGCACAGGCGTGTGTTCGCAAGTATGGAGCTCAATGAAGAATGCTTGGGGAGATCCTGATGCCAACAAGCTCGAGGCCGTTGATTTTCGTCTATCGGTATTGCAGGCATTGCCACAGTTTTATGGTGGAGGCTATTTAGATGTTCATTTACTTCAAGGACATCCAGAGCATTTTCAAAAACGCACCAGTAATGCGAAGAGTTCATTTCAATCCATAGCGGATATGTCGAGCCAGCGAAATGCTCCTGTAAAAATTTGGAAATTTAATGACTCCAATCCTCCATTCACTTTGGCAGCTTCGCGCACAGTTACGACCACTTTTAAGATGACTCACCTGTTTTTGTTCAATCCAAATGTGCGCTTAGATCCAAACGGAAAGTTGCGAGTGGATTCGGATGGTGATGGATTGTTTGATGATGAAGAATCCGGAGCAGGTACAAGCTCTAGCAATCCAAGAACAAATGGCTTTTGCTTAGACTCGATCGGGACTCATTCGGTTTTTGGTCCCAAATGTACGGCACTTAAAACTTCTCAAGGTTGCGATCCAAGTTTGGACTCGGACGGCGATGGAATAAACGAGTGTGAAGAAATGATCTTGGGCAGTGACCCATATGACTTTGATACCGATGGCGATGCAATACCAGATTCCTTAGAATGGATTTATGGATACAATGCTTTGCGTTCGGATACGGAACAATATTCGAATATGGACGGGGTCAATAACCTTATCCATTTTGCTTCGCAAGTTCCATTGAATCTAGATATCAAAAAAGTGGAAACCAGCAAAAAAGTTGTCGTCAGTGTCGACTTTCAAGGGCCAGTTGTTTTGACAGATGAACAATTGGGATCAGTCAGTGTGGACCAATACAACGTGACGTTGAACTCAATACCGGCAGGGGAAATTTTGCCAGTGGACCCTTCTATTCAAGGGCCAATGTATATTTCTAGATTGGTTGATGGCGGAGCCAACGCTTCGAATGTTTTGATCCCGACTGGGCATCGATTGATCAAATCCACAGCCAAGCCAAGGTCTAATTTGTTGATGGGACTTCTTCGTTCGGTTGATCCCGCTGATCCTAAGCGAGTCTATTGGCAAATCGTTGAACTTCCTTTTGGATTAGACAGAGTCAATGGTCAAACTCAAATTGATCTTTCTAGATTTGAGCAAATTCGGGTGATGGACCGGGCAAAGGCGGCACCATGATTCAGTTCAAACGAATTTTAATAGCCATAGGAATAGTGAGTGCATTGGTTTTGACATTTCAAAATTGTTCAGAGGTTCGAGTGCAGCCGGCTCCTGCTGTTGTGGCAGCATCGACCGCTGATACTTTTTTTAAGGCGACCGCTTGTCCTACAGCAGAGCTATTGCCAGGTGAGTCCACTAAGTTCGTGTTCATTGTCGACATGAGTGTTTCAAACATCGGTGATTGGAGAAAAGTTCCAACTGGTGGAAAAGACAAGTATGGAAATCCAGCCTATTGGTCTTATTTCAATAAAGCTGGTAACACAGACGTTGAAGGTGCAAGATTTGAGGCCATTAAAAATTTCATTTCGACTTGCGGAAATCTTTCCGGAAATCAATTTGCAATTGTAGCCTTTGCCACAGCGGCTGGACAAATTCGCAATGTCAACGGAGTCAAATCCTATAAGTGTGACGGTAAATTTTCTTCTTCAGCAGATGCGGCTCAACAGCTAGACGAGCTTCACACCATTCAAGATCAAGAGCTTCCATATTACGAACGTTGGACCAATAAGCCATTAGATGCCTCATACGTTCCTGGCATTTTGGGAAGTACGAACTACATTGAAGCCTTGTCTTGTACCGAAAATTTAATGGTCAATGATTTAACCGATCCTATTTCATCAGTCGCAGCTAAAAACTATGAAGTATTTTTTGTTTCTGATGGGACTCCAAAGGATTACCCTAGTACAGGTTGCGAGGACTATTCCAAATTTCCCACAGTTGAATCTAGAGATACGTGTTATTTAGATGGAATCGAAAAACACGTCTCTTTCACTATGCAGGCCGCAATTGGTAAACAGAAAAATATTAAATTTCACTCTTTGTACTATTCGCAGTCTAAAACCCAAACAGATCCGGACGATCAACTCAAAAAATTTATGGGTGGAATTTCGCGCCTGGGCGACACCGGTGATCCTTTATTTTTGGGACGATTTAGTGACTCGTTGAAAGATGGAAAAAATCCACTCTGTGAGCTTTTGGGTGTTCGTGGTTCCGTCGAGTTCCGACCTGAGGTTATGAGTCTTGTGAATCTTTCTGTGAAACGTGTTGGTGGAAAGTTGAAGGTCGATTCGGATTTAGATGGCTTGACGGATGAGGAAGAGATGGATTTGGGTAGTGATCCTCAAGATGCCCACAGTTTGTTGAAACCAAACTATTCTGATGTTCTAGATGGAATTTGCAATCGGGTTGGCGGCAAAGACAGCTGCATGACCATGCGTTCGCAAATTCAATGCAGTTCTACTGTCAATAAATTGGGAGTCACCGAGTGTGATTTAAAGATTCTGCAAATCAATAATTTGTACTCTCACCCAACCTTGGGACTTGATACTGATAAGGACGGAATGGCGGACATTGTTGAAATTTTAAAGGGCACGGACCCTGGATTTTCAGATATGGCAGCTGACCTAGATGGTGACCTAATCAACAATCGCCAAGAAATTTTATTAAATCGTGATCCAGGGAAAGTCGACTATTCAATCCCAGCTTGGGAGCAAAATGATTACAAAGTGAACTACATGGGGCAGCAAGCCGGTCAGTGTCCTTATGGGGCTTGGCAGATGACCTCAAACAGTCTTCCAGGAGTTTTGGGTCTCGGTTTGACGAACTCGATTCCAGAATTCAATCACGCAGCAGATGAGAACGTGTTCTTGATATCCTACCGTTCTGATCCAAGAAATTCGGCCCTTAAAAACATTCAGTTTTTTGGATACATTTTGAAAGTGAAATACCAAAAGAAATCCTCAGGAAATGGTTATGACTTAGTGACAAGCAAAACTGAAATATTGCCTCTTGATTTTCAGTTGATGGGCGAGGTGCAGCCGTGAAAAAAAGCAGTGCAGCCGTGAAAAAAAGCAGTGCAGCCGTGAAAAAAAGCAGTGCAACCGTGAAGAGTAGAATATTTCTTTTAATTGCTGCCACCGTTGTATTCGCTGCCTTTCAAAATTGCAGCGATATCAAGCTGGCAGAAATTAAAGAGCAGTCGTTAGCGTCAGTGGCTTCGCCATTAAAAGCGACAGGTGATATTTGTTTGCCAACTGATGAAACGTTAGAAAGCCTTTTTGTAACCAATTTAAATGCCAAAGCGGTCAATGGTCAGTTTCAAATGGATTCGGATGGTGATGGCTTATCTGATTTGCAAGAGCTATCGATGGGAACTGATCCTGTTCGCAGACGTACCCATCGAAACATCTTGGATTCGATTTGCCAAAAAGCAGATTACAATATCCGTTGTGAATCATTAAATGTGACCTGTGTTGGCGTCCAAAATGGTTTGGGATTGAATGATTGCGACGTTCAGGCTTTGCAGCTGGATCAGCTGTATTCGCACCAGGTACAAGGTTTAGATTCGGACAAAGATGGTATCCCTGACATTTTAGAAATTCGTGCGGGAACTTTTCCAAATATCTCAGATGCTTCTGAAGATCCAGATCATGATGGAAAAGAAAATCAGTATGAAATCGGCATAGGCTCAGATGTTCGAGTGGGAGATGCTGGCTTTCCAGAAGAGTATAAGTTGATCGTACAAAAAAACAAATTGCCTCCGACAGTTTCCTGTAATGGTGAGCACTGGCAAGTGAATGTGAGCAAAATTCCGATGGTGAGAACATCTGCTTTTGCCAGTGATGAGGAATGGCATCTTTCCCATTCTGAAAATCAAAACGTGATTCAGATCACCTTGAAGACTCGGCCAAAAACTGGAGTGAATGCCAATGCTAAAATACGGGTCTATTATAAAAAAATTAATGTGCCCGTGACCAAAGATGGGTCCGGAGTTGCTGAGAATTTTTCTTTTTCCTTGCTACAAATGCCGTTACAAGGTGAGGTAGAGCCATGATCGGCAAGTTAAAAAGTGTTGTTGCCATTTTAATTTTAGGATTTTTAGTGGCAGAGGTAAGTCATGCTGCCAATTTGTCCTTCAATGAGTGTGCGCAGCCCAACGCATCTCGCGGACGATTGGATAACTTCTGTCCTAGGTTAGAGGGCTCTTATTTGGACTTATGTTGTCCAACTGTATTCAAGCAAAATCCAATTTCATGCTACTACTATACCGATGCAACTAAACCACATTACAGTTTGACCTCAAAAGGTTCATGTAAAGCTGGGGTGGCATCGACGGTCACTTGCTGTGTGAATCAGCCTGAGCCTTGCGCTCAAAATATTGTGGAACTTCCTTTTATTCAAAGATTGATCAAGCGTGAAGCCGCTTGCTGTTTTGAAGATTGTCCGCCGGCAGACTATTGGAGAAGTCAGCCAAGGCCAGATGGACGAGTCACGCCAAACCATGAGTTGGCAGGTCGCAGTCGACCAGCCAATGATTGCAACGGACAAGTCGTCGATGAATGTGGCGGAGCTATCTCTTGTGACGCTGTTGAGGACGACAATTCCTGTACTCCGACTACGACCAATCCGCCGATCACCAGTCCAACTGGTACGAATCCGCCGATTACAAATCCACCAATCACCAGTCCGCCAACCACTGGGCCGCCGGTGACTTTGCCGCCAATTGAGGCGCCAATCTAATTAAATGTTTGATAGAAAAATGACTGCCAGTCGAGGAACGATTTGCAGTCCGATGCCTAAAAAAGTAATGGCACAGAATGATGCCATACCGTAGCCATTGGGCCGATTGAATTTTAAGTGAGCCAGTACGATGAAAAAAACAATTGGTGACAGCGCTAGCCAGGCAATTTCTGGCAAAAAATTTCCAACTAAAAATGCGCCAAAGATCACTTCAAATATTTTTACGATCGGCATGACAATCTTTAACTCGTTTAAATGAATGCCGAAATTTTCCATTTCTTTTTGCATGGGCGGAAGTCCCCACCACAGAAAAAAAGCATTGAGCCCAAATACAAAGAACAGTCCGCCTAAAAGAATTCTTGAGACATGATAGATGATTTCAATTGGGCTCATATATTGAAGCTACTTTCTAAAAACCAATTCAAACTTAAGATCTACTTTTTTATCAACTTTTGAATCGGACTCGGCATCGATTTCCGAGCGATCCACAGTTCGAACTTCGGAGCCATCGGGCCAAGCAAAGTCTGTCAGCGGATCGTTGATGGTTGAGCGTTTCATAAAATCTAACCAAATTGGTACAGCACCTGATGCTCCAGTCAGACCGTTAGCGGTTGGAGTGTCATATCCCACCCAAACAACTGTGGTTTGTCGTGGCGTAAAGCCTGCGAACCAAGCATCTCGGTTATCCGAAGTGGTTCCGGTTTTACCTGCGGCGGGAACTTTAAATCCCGAGGCTGCAATTTGTCTTGCGGTTCCAGTCTGAGTTGTTTGCTTCATCATTGAAATTAAAGAAGCGGTGGCAACTGGATCGATTGTTTGATTTTCTTTTATGCTTCGTTTGTAAACATGAGCGCCCAGTTCATTGGTGATGCCGCGAATGGTTCCGAGCTCAACGGTCTTCCCAAATCTTGCAATGGCCGAGTAGGCTCTTGCGACTTCCATTGGGTAAAGTTCAAAGGCACCCAAACTTAAAGAAGGAACCTTTTCTAAGTTAGAAGTGACTCCTAGGGATTTTGCCGTGTCTGCGACTTTTTCAATGCCGACTTGAAGTCCAAGGCTAGCAGTGGCGGCATTTAAGCTGTTTTTAAGAGCGAAATAAGCGGGCACTTGGCCAAAATATTTCTTTCCATAATTTTCTGGGGACCAGCTTTGCCCCTCGTATTTGTAAGAAAATTTTGTATCCGACAAAGTGGTCAGTGGGTCAAAGGTTTGACCATTTGATTCTGATTGCATTAGCGCAGTTAAGTAAACAAAAGGCTTCATGATAGAACCAATTTGTCGATGTCCATCGATGGCACGATTGAATTGGGTCAATCGATAGCTTCGACCGCCGACGATGGCAGAAATTAAACCGGTCGAGTTATTGGTCGAAATCAGAACGCCTTCAAGAGTTTGGTTTTTTTCTTTCAAAGATTTAATTTTAGAATTATTGGATTCTAGATTGTTCAATTGATTGCGAACGGCCTCTTGGGCCGACTGCTGGTCAGCCAAAGAAAGTCCGGTGAATATCTTAAGGCCTAAAAGCTCCAGCCCCATTTTTTCAATTTCGACATTGGCTGCGTGGATGTAATATGGAGCCGTTTCTGCAACGGCAATTCGACGCTCGGACGGTAAGCTTTGTTGTTTGGCTTTTGCTGCTTGATCTTCGGTGATCATCTTTTGATCTAACATTCGCTCCAAAACTAAGGACCTGCGTTTTTTTGCATTTTCTGGTTTTTTGTAGGGATCAAACAGACCAGGGCTATTCAATACTGCTGCAAGTAAAGAGCATTCGTGAAGCTCAAGTTGATCGATCGGTTTATTGAAATAGAATTGCGAAGCGGCGCCAAAGCCACGAATTTGAAAGGGTCCGTTTTGCCCCATATAAATCACATTCAGATAGGTCTCTAAGATTTCATCTTTGCTGGCGTGGGCCTCTAAAATCAGGGACATTGCGAATTCAATAGCTTTACGTTTGATGGTTCGTTCGCTTGTTAAAAAATAATTTTTAACAAGCTGTTGGGTGATGGTGCTGCCGCCTTGGCGAATACCAAAACCAACTGTATGAGAAAGAATCGCTCGTGCAAACCCAGTATAAGAAAAGCCAGAATGCTCCAAGAACTTAGCATCTTCGATCGCCAAGACAGCGTTCAGACATTGAGTTGGGATTTCGCCAAGTGGGTGATAGTGCTGACTGATCGGTTGACCTTGTAGATATTGGGCGATCAATTCAGGCTCGAGTTTTGCCGATGAAGCGACTTCAAAGTTGCTTCCCAAGCGAATTTCAATCAATTTATCCTCTGAGTCAAAAATCAATAATTGAGGGCCGACGGGATCAATTTCAGCGTCACCAGTGGCTTTCACCGAAAACAAAAGGCAAGAGTTGGCTAAATGACTTAACTGGTAGCCTTGGTCATTTTTTTGAGTTTGGCCAATTTCAGTTAAAAAAGATTGGCATTGGTTCAAGTTGCCGTCAGAAAAATCACCTGGAAAAAGCTTTTGTTCCCAGTCGCGATGCCTATAATTGCGAGAAATCAGTTCTTTTTGAATTAGATTTCTAATTTGACCCGTGGATTGTGTGGAAAACTCGGTGGGGTTTGCATAATACTCGGTCGGTGGCAGAAATTTCTTTTGCGCAAGTCCTTCGGTGATTCGTGAGTTCAGATTGTAAATCCAAACGCCACCAAGCAAAATGACAAGGCAAGACAAGATTAAACTAAGTATGAAAATCGACTTTAGCTTTTTCATCGGATTTCTTGACTTTAAGTGCCTAGGAGCAAATAGTCAAAGCCATGAAATTGACTCCATTGCAAATGCAGAAGCTGGTCGAAAAAATTTTCGAACTTTGGAAAAAAAATGATGTCCTGATTTACAAAGAAGACGAAAAAAAGGTCTTCAATCGGGCCGTTCAGGCAGTTAAAGACAATTATCAAAAAGAGGCCGAGCTGGATGTTGAGGTCAACAAAATGTTGGACCAATTAGAGCGCACCAACTCTGGCGAATTTCAAAGATACAAAATGTATCCGATTTTAAAGCAAAAATTGGCTAAGGAAAGGAAGATCGTTCTATGATTATTTCAGAAGATCGTCAGTCCCACCTTGCCCATATGATCACCGATGCCATTTGGAACGATGATCTTGTGGATTACTCAGATGAAGATTTAGCATTAAGGCTGGCCAAGAAGGCGATAGCCGAGTTCGTCAAGGAAGATAGTGATATTGATAAACGAGCTCGCGAAAAAGTCGCATCTCTAAAACGCAATGTGATGGAAGGAACTCCTGAATGGGATATCCTTTACAAAAAATATTACGAAGAAGAGAGAAACAAAAGAGGACCAGCTTAAATGGCAAAAAAACCTGTTAAAAAATCCCCTAAAAAAGCAGCTGCGAAAAAGGTAGCGAAGAAGATTGTGAAAAAGGCTGCGAAGAAGGCGCCTAAAAAAGTCGCGGCAAAAAAAACTGCAGCTAAGAAGCCAGCAAAGAAAGTTGCGAAAACGGCAACTAAGCCTGTAGTCAAGGCTGTTGCTAAATCGACTACCAAGCCAATTGCTAAACCAACAGCAAAACCACAACTGAGTGCTGCCCTTAAGACTTTGACTCCGCTGGATGATCGCATCGTGGTGGAAGTGAAAGATTTCGAAAAGATGACGGCTGGTGGTTTGTACATCCCTGAAACAGCAGATGTGTCTGGAAATTTTAAAGGTGTCGTTGTGGCGGCGGGAAAAGGCCACAAAGATAAAAAGGGTCGCCTTCGTCCAATGGACGTAAAGGCTGGGGATGAAGTTCTTTTTGAACAACATTCAGGAACAGTAATGACTTTGGATGGCGTTGAAATTCGTATTTTGCGTGAATCTGAAGTTTTTGGAATCGTAGAATCAAAATAACAAGTAGGTGTGAGATGACTAAAAGATTAATGACTCTTTCATTTTTGGTATTGTTGCTAGCTTCAGCGCAAGCAAAAGCCATTTCAATTGATTGGACTGGAAATTATCGATTTGAGTATACTGAAATCAATAAGACTTCTTTGGATGATCCAAGTTTGCGCAAGTCCTACATTTTGAACCATTTAAATTTAGGTGCAAAAATCATTGCAGCAGATGGAGTGAACATCGTTTCTAAATTTGAAATTCTACCCAACGACGAATATCCCGAGTCTCAAGCGGGACAAAGATTTGGTAAAGCTCCTCGTCGTCAAAATACGACCAGTTCAACTTCTAAAGAAGACAGTTCGGTTGCGGGAAACAAGCAAGGTGTCAGTCAAATCAACGTCAACCAGCTTTATTTAAATGTAAACCAAGAGTTTGGTTCCTTGGTTGTTGGACGAGCTCCGACCGAATTTGGTTTGGGAATTTCTCACAATGCTGGAAATGGTTTGTTCGACCACTGGTATGAGACCCGCGATATGGTTGGTTATAAGGTGATCATTGGAAACCTTTCGATCATGCCCATCATCGGAAAAGTTTATGACTATTCAGTCGCGCAAGGAAAAGAAACTCAAGATGTGATTTGGGATGTTGAATACAACAATCCCGAGACTGAATCCGCTATTGGTCTTTTTCACCAACAGCGAACAGCAAGTCGCGATGCCAACGACGCTCCTTATGCTGCTTACGGCGGTAATGGAATCAATGGTGGTTGGAACACTCAGCACATCAACGTTTACTTTTCTCGAGGTTTTGAACCAGTTAAAATTAAGTTAGAGGCTGGTTTTGAAAGCGGCGGTACTGGAATCGGCACGACGAGTGGTGAAGAAGTGAAGTTGAATGGTTACGGAGTGGCAACCGAACTTGATTTTGCATCTGATAGCAAATGGCATTGGTCATTGAAATCTGGTATCGCAAGTGGCGACAATCCATCAACAGCGAACTACGAAGGTTTTCACTTTAATCGCAACTACAATGTCGCTTTCATGATGTTCAATCATCCTTTGGGACGATATGATCTGATGAGAACTACTGCGCAAAGATCTCCGGATTATAGAACTGGAGCGACTGCGGGTTCTAATTACACTTCAGACGAAGCGATTGACGAAGAGACAATCAGCAATGCTCTTTACGTAGCACCAACCGCGGTCTATGCCATGAATGATAAATGGGATTGGACTAACACTTTAACTTGGGGACAGTTGCAAAATAACCCTCTTTCGAATTCATCTATTGACGTCAAGAAGGATCTTGGTTTTGAATTAGATATGGGATTTGTTTTTAAGCCTAGTGACAAGATCCGTTGGGTCAATGAATTGGGCTTGTTGTTTCCGGGATCTGCTTGGCAAGGCGGAACCAGAAATTACGGAAACAGCTTTACTTATGGTTTAAGTTCAAAAGCCGCCATCAGCTTTTGATACAACATGATTGCATCTTAGTACGACAACTTGATGACAGCCTGACGACAACTTGATTCAGGTTCATTCCTGGGTGGCGGTGAGCAGGGCCCGGGGGCCGAAAGGTCCCCGGGATTTTTTTTGCCTTTTTTATGGTTGTGCAAAATCACAAAGAAAATGGAAGGCACAAAAAGAAACAAGCCCAACCCTGGGCTTGCGGAGGAACAATTCTTTTAAGTTCTAAGTGAATTCTGCGATTTTACACACCGTTACGCAGAAAAGTAGCTGGTACCTTAGAAAGTGGCGCCAGCGCGGCCAGAGACTCGGCCTTGGATTCCACCTGGTGATTGTTGAGTCTGATAAAACGGTGGTTGCTGTTGTTGCTGGTTCTGATATCCATTTTGTTGGTTACCAAACAATTGGTTGTTGTCCCAAATTGAAGGTGCACCACGAACCATTCTGCCCATAACACCTTGCTGATTTGGATACCCATTTTGCTGGTTCGGCATTCCTGGAGTTATTGGATAGTTTGGATTCATCACAATGATGTTATCAAGTCCACGAGTGTCCACTGGGAAAGATGCATAGACATCCGCCACGTTGCGATTTTTGAAATCTGCTCGTAGCACATAGTTTCTTAAAGAGCTGATTAGGTTGTTCACTGGAGTGCCAAGGTTTTGGCTTGCGTAGTTTCCGAAATCATCTTTGTCCATTGAAGACATCAGGCGATTTGAATCAATTGCAGATCTCCAAGATGAGAATTCACTTCCGAAACGAGCCGCCAACATGTTGGCGTTCATTCCCTGCATTCCTAAGTTCTCAAGGAACAAGTTATTAGTGTCCTTACCAAGACGAACCAAGTTTTCCGAGTTCACAATCTGAGCTCGATAGCTGGCTTCTTTCATTTTAGTCAAAGCTTGGATCACTGATTTTCCATTTTTACCGCGTAAGCCGCCAATTAATTTCTCGGCAACTTCATTAGCATCAGATAAGCGATCTGATTTGTCTTCGCCAGTCATTGGATCAAAAGTTGATCCATTAAAGCCTCGCTTTAAAGTTGTCTGTAAATAAGAAACAAAATACTCAGTTACCAAAGACTCTGAATCGCTGGAATCTTTTAACTCTTTAGAAAAATCGACGATGGTTTTAGCGTGGCAATTCAAAATCGCACTGCGATCTGATTTGTCGTCACATTTTTTTGCTAAAGCTTCATATTTGTCTTTAATTTTATCTTCTGGTTTGGGTGCATCTGCAGCTGGCGAACCTGGATTAGCAGGATTGGCTGGAACAGCTAATTTGGTATTGAGTTCTTTCATCCAGTCGGCAGTGTTTTTGATATTTGAAGCTAAGCCAATCACTTGGCGCTTTTTATCCTGACAATCGCAAAGCTCTTCAACTACGGCTTGAGTGATCACTTCCTCGCCGACTTTAGTTTCAGCGACAGTGGCCTGATAGCTTTTGCCATTATTAGTGAATACGTATTTGGTGGAATCGTTAGATGCCAAATCGGTGCTGAACACCTGAGGTTTTTCATTTCGAGCGATATTATTATAGTGCTCTGGATTCATGCTTAAATTGAACCCCAAAGAAACTGCTAAAATTCCGTATAACCCGTACTTTTGAACGCGTGGATTTTTGTACCACGGCTGTCTTTGACCTGTTTTCATAAAATTCCTCCTGTTAGTAGGGCTTCCCGCCCAAATTTTTTCTATTCACTACCTAACTATTACAAGACCGAGGCCATGTCTCAGGCCGGGACTGATGTCGCTTAACTATATGATCTTACTTGATTTTATATGAATTTTGGGGTGTCCAAAAGTGATACAGTGGTGTCTAACAATTAGTGAGTTGTCGAGTGCCTGACGACAGTGCTATCTGTTCTGATCGATGAAATTGACCTTTGCGAAAGCCCAAAAACCGAATCATGTTTCAGATCAAGACTGGCGGTCTTGGACCTGGCAACTTCAGCAAAGTTTGAAGAGCAAATCTGATTTTGAAAAGCAATGGTCATTGTCGGAAAGTGAACTAAAAGCGTTTGAGCAAGGCTCGCAAGTTTTCAATATTCGCACGACTCCGTATTATGCATCTTTAGCGACCGCCACTTCGGATCATCCACACTGGGGGGCTGAGCTCGATCCCATTCGTCGTATCTTGATGCCGACCGCGGATGAGCTTTTTGCTGGCAAGCAGTCCATGCTGGATCCGCTGGGTGAAAGAAAAAACAATCCTGTTGAACGCATCATTCATCGCTATCCGGATCGAGTTCTTTTTTTGGTCACAGATATTTGCAGTGTTTATTGTCGTTACTGTACTCGCAAACATTTTACTGGCCAAGATCAAGCCTTTATCCCAAAGGATCAGTATCAACGAGCAATCGAATACATCCAAAGTCGTCCGGGTATTCGCGAAGTGATTTTGTCGGGCGGTGATCCCCTGACTTTGTCGGATAGTCATTTAGAAAAAGTATTAACGGATTTGCGAAATATTGAACACGTTGAAATCATCCGCATCGGTTCTAGAATGCCCGTGGTTTGTCCAATGCGAGTCACTGAAAAATTGGCCAAGATTTTAAGACAAGCTTCGCCGGTTTTTATGATGACACATTTTAATCATCCCCGTGAATTAACTTTCGAAGCAAAACAGGCACTAGATGTTTTGGTGGATCACGGTATACCGGTGATGAATCAAATGGTCTTGTTAAACGGAGTGAACAATCATCCAGCCATTGTTCAGGCCTTATCTAGGCGCCTATTGTTTTTGCGAGTGAAACCTTACTACATGTTTCAGTGTGATCCTTCGGAAGGCACCGATCATTTGCGAACGACCATTGAAGATTCAGAAGAAATTCAACGTGAGCTTTGGGGAAATTTATCAGGCCTTGCGATGCCCAATCTTTCTTTAGATATCCCAGATGGTGGCGGAAAAGTTGGAATCACCCCCAGCTTTCAAACTAGTCAGAACCAAGATGAGCGAACTTATGTTGGATGGGACAAGGTCAAAGCGACTTATAAAAACCCATTAGCATCAGCCATGATAAAACCTTTGGATGCAGCTGTTTATATGCCTGAGTGGGAACAACTTAAGCAGGCTAAGTTGCCCGTTCGAGAAGAGCTAAAACCCAATGACGATGTTCAAAGGGATGGCGTAGACTTGTGCATCTAAGTCGCCGATTTTTTTCATTCCGATTTTTGGGCTAAGTTTCACTCGCTCCCAAATTGGAATATATTTTCCTAAAAATAAAGCATAAGAAAATTTCTTCTCTGACTTTAAAGTCGAAGTGACAACTGTAGAGCCCGCAAGCGCTGTGTCCACCATGCCGGCGGCAACCTCAGCAAAGTAACTTTCGCGATTGTTCCAGCTTTGGTCAAAGTCATAGGCGAAATTTCCCCAAAGGCCAGTGTAGGAATTGTTATTACCATTTCCACTGGTCACCAAAAGATCGACGGTAAATCCCGCCTGCATCGACTTAGCAAACATATAGCGATAGCTGCCACTTAACTTAAGTGCTGATGCGCTGTTAGCGCTGACGAATTCACCGTAAGTAGTCGAGGCTTCGATTTCATTTCGATAAGCCGAGGCGTACATGTAATTGGAATTTTGTTTTTGAGCAAAAGCCGATAGACCGAAAGAAAAAGATAACAAAAAAGAAATGAGAAAGGTTGTTGTGAACTTTGACATAAGTCCTCCACTGACTAAGCAAAATAGACTAAATTTGCTTTTAGATCTTCTCAAGTCGTGCGTATTTAGCAACAAATTTTTTAATGGTTTGATCAACAAATAGGACACTGACTTTTTGCTGATCGCCGCTACCTTCGGTCTGAAAAATCGAACCCACACCAAATGTAGGGTGGCGAACCTTTTGTCCTTTTTGAAAGCCATCGCCGCCTTCAAATTCTTCTTCGTAAGCTGGAAAGCTTTGATCATAATCATCAAAAGATGATTTTTTCTGCGAGCCATAGCCTGAAAAAGAGCCTGATGAAGTTCCAGACGAGGAAGTCGAAAATCTGGTCACAAATTTTGGTTGCTCAAGAGCAGTGGTAAATTGAACTAATTCTGGCGGAATCTCTTTTAAAAATCGAGATGGGGGATTGAACTGCTCTTGTCCCCAAACTTTTCTAGTTCTGGCGTACGTTAAGAAAAGTTTTTGCCGAGCCCGAGTCATTCCAACATAGGCAAGACGTCTTTCTTCTTCCATCGAAGACTCTTCATCTTCGTCGGCCGACCGGCTGCTTGGAAAAAGATTTTCCTCTAGGCCCACGATAAAAACATAAGGGTA
>CAZDHC010000076.1:0-16899 GCA_964505225.1 uncultured Bdellovibrio sp.
TGTTGTCAAAGTGGGTTTTGTTGTTGATAATTAGCGAATGGATAAAATTAGTAGTCTCTTTTTAAATCAAGTGGATATCCTACAAAAGCAGCTGGAACATTTGCTAGAGAAAAAACCTCTCGATAAAAACCAAATCGTTCCCCCAAAACCTCCGTTTCAACCAATAACCGATTTAAATCATATTGATCTTCTAGGTGTTGGATTGCCCATGGACTCTTTGGCGCGAGTTTCTACTGTCTTTTCACGCCTATCAAATTATTTTGACAGTGGTTTGCTTTTTGAAAAAAGACAACTTTCGAGCCAAGATTCAAATCAAGTTTCTAAAAATGGCGCATGGAAAGCGACTGCGGGTTTTGATCAAGGCGATTTTTTCCCCTTGAAAGGAATTGAAATCGAAGTCCCGTTTCAATTTCCAGAAATGAACTTGATCGAAGTTCGAAAGGTGAGCTCCCCAAATATATTTTCTCATTTAGAAAGTTTAAAGGTCATCAAATCTGAAAAAAGTCAGGCCTTAATCTTTAAGCCACATCCAGATTTTATTTTTATGGTGACCTCATCCTTGGGCGACCCCTGGTTGAAAGTTCACGTCGAGAAAATTCAAAAAGAAATTTTAATGCTCTTAGCCGATCAGTTTTAATTAGAATTTTACAGGAGAACTCAATGCCAAATTCACAAGGCACAATCTACATTATCTCCGATGGAACCGGCGAAACTGCAGCGACCATGACCAGAGCTGCCTTGGTGCAATACTCTGATAAAGATATTCAAATTGTTCGAAGCAAGAACATCCGAACCGAAGCTCAAGTGATCCCTTTAGTGGAAGAATGCTTTGAACGAAAAGGCCTGATTGTTTATACGGTCGTTTCCCAACAGTTGCGTTCTAAAATTCGGGAGTTGGCGAGCAGCAAAGGCATCCCATGCATTGATTTACTGGGACCTTTGCTTTCAAATTTGGACACTTATTTTGGCGTCGCCACTGACCATCCTCAGGCAGGACTTCTTCATGCGGTAGATGAGCAATATTACAAACGAATTGAAGCCATCGAATACACCGTGAAACACGACGACGGAAAGACTTTTTCAGAGCTGAATAAAGCGGACATCATCTTGGTGGGGATTTCTAGAACCTCCAAAACTCCACTTTCGATTTTTTTAAGCCACAAAGGTTGGCGCGTTGCCAATATTCCGCTGGTTCTGAACACCGGTTTGCCAAAAGAATTATTCGAGGTCGACCAACGAAAAGTTGTTGGCCTGATCATCGATATTGAAAGCCTTCAACGGATTCGCAAAAACCGCTTAGAAAAATTTGGTCAAGATCCAGGAGGCGAATACGCTTCTTTGAGCAATATCGCGAAAGAAATTGAATACGCTCATCAAATTTTTAAACAAAATAAAAAGTGGCCCGTCTTCAATGTGACCGAAAGAGCTCTTGAAGAAACAGCCACAGAAATTACTAGGATCGTGGCCGCCAGAATGGGCTGGCCCGAATCTGCAATTTTTTAAAATATAACAAAATCTACGATCGCTCTTGTTGCTGAAGAGCTTGATAGAAAACTTCCGTGATGGATTTTAATTCGGCCGCTTTTTTCGAATAAAAGAAAAACTCGACTGAATAATCAAATCCTTTCATGTGAACGTGATTCAAACGCCCCATCCGAACCTGTTTTTTAATTGAAAGCGATGGTAAAAAACCCCAGCCCAAACCGGATTCGATGACTCGTTTTAAAGTTCCGACATTGGTCGACTCAAAAGTAGGCAAAGTGTCGACTTTGTTGTCGTCTAATAACTTGGCCAATGAAGAGTTGAAATGAGGGTATTCACCAGTAAATAGAATCACTGGGTAATCCGAATATTGATCCACACCAATTTGCTTGGGCATATCCGAATCTTTACCGCTGCCAACCAACCACATCTCTTCTTTAAAAAGAAATTTCTGATCCGTGTTTGCCAATTCAGTATCGTATTCAAATTCCACTTTTGGTAAAATCAGAACGTCCAACTCGTCACTCTTGTAGCGTTTGATTAAATCGTCACCTTTGCCATACTCAATTTTAATATTCAAATCTGGATTGTGCTTTAAAAGTCGACCAACGATTGGACTCATCAACTGGACCCCAACCGAGTCTAGGGTTCCAACTCGCAATTGGCCTTTTAATTCAGCCCCCATTGCTTTGACTGCTACCTCAGCTTGCTGAGACAACTGAAGAATTCTTTTTGCATAATCAAATAGAACCTCACCTTGCAGGGTAGGCTTAATCTGTCGAACACCCCGAACCAAAAGCTCAACCCCCAAATCCTCTTCAAGATTTCGAATCTGTTGGCTAATTGCAGGTTGAGTTAAAAACAACTTATCAGCTGCACCTGTCATACTGCCTTCGCTGATGACGGTTACGAAAGACTGAAGTTGATATAAATTCATCATAGTGGCATCCTTTTGTCTGAACCCATCGGTATCCTACTCTTTTGGAGGGCAGAATATGAAAGCTTGTTTGACAATTCTTGCGGTTATCTTAGCCAGTTTAACCTTGGAAGCAAAAGTTTTTCGCAATGCTTATGTTGCATTTGAATTATCTGACGCTTGGAAGTGCAATTTAGAACATACAGAATGGGTTTGCCGTGCCGAGTCTGACAAAGAGGCCAAGGAAGCAATCATCGTCCTAACTGCAAAAGAGGTTGGCCCAACAGATTCTTTAGATTCCTATACTCAGCATTTAAATACCCCTCAAACAGGTTCAAATAAAACTGGATCGCCATCTCGAGTGGTCTATCCGCCAAAACAAGTTAAAATCAATGATCACGTTTGGATCGACGGCCTTCATGAAGGCAGCGAAGTGAACAATTATTTTACCAGATACCTAGCAACAATTAAGGACCGCGTTGCCATTTTGGTGACTTTAAGCGCCCATAAAAATTTCTACACTAAGTATAGCCAAGACTTTTTTAAAACTGTGATGAGCTTACGTGTTATTGCAACTGCAAACTTGTTGGCTAAACCCGAAATGGGCCCACTTCGTCCGGGCGGTGAAACTTTGGGTGCTCCAATTAGCGCAGCAATGCCCGCCGATTTAGGAAGTGAATTAGCTCCAGCGGAAAACAGCAATAGCGGTTCACAAACCAAAAATATGTTTATTGGCATTGCCCTATTATTGGCCGGCATCGGCGTTTATGTTTACTTTAAAATGAAGGGCTAATCAGCTAGAGCTTTTCAAGCTCTACTGATCCGGCTTCGGCGGCAAGCGCCTTCAGCTGCTCACCTATTTGCTCTTGATCTCCAAACACCACTGTTTGCAAATCAGATGTTTTAAAATACTTTGGTATAATTTGATTTACCTGCTCCAAAGTAATTGAATTTACATTCTTAAAAAAGTTTTTCAAATAGTCGTCACTGACTCCGCTCAGCCGCAACACCACCAAATTAAATGCAAGACGATCAACGGTTTCAATCGCTGCCGGAAATTGCCCAACCAACAAAGACTTGGCGGCATCCAATTCTTTTTGAGTGATTCCCTTTCCTTGAAATTCTTTAACCACGTTGAAAGTGTTGCGAATTGCCTCACCCGCTTTGTCGTTTCTGGTGAAGGTGTTGATTTCAAAACTTCCGGCAGATCTCCTTGCTTCAAAGGCAGAAGAAATTCCATAAGTTAATCCCAAATCATCGCGAATTTTCTGATTTAAGCGACTGGCAAAAGCTCCGCCCAAAACTATATTTGCCAAACGAAGTTTTAGAAAGTCTGGATGACTTCTCGCAATTCCCGCATGACCAAATCGAATTTGGGTTTGCTGCAAACCTTTTTTGTGAAACAGATGAATCTTTTTTTCACCAAGTTTCATGTCTTGCGGCTCAATCATTGTGGAACTGCCTTTGCCCCTCCACTTACCAAATTGGCTTTCAATTTTATTTTTAAGTGATTCATCAAATTGACCTGCAATCACGAGCCATGATCGACTAGGCAAGTAATATTTTTTATAGAACTCTACGACATCTCTTCGCTGAATTCCTTTAACTGATTGAACCGATCCTTCTAGAGTATGACCGTAGCTCAAGTTTCTATACAAAGTCTGATCTAGCAATTGATCTGCGTAGTCTTGCGGATTATCTGTGGCTTGGGCAATTTCCGCCAATGTCTGAGACCTTGCTCGCTCCATTTCTTTTGAAGAAAACTCAGGATTTAGCACGACATCCGAAAATAGATCCAAAAGCTCCTTTTGGTATTTGCTCAGCCCACTGGTCGTAACCGACGAATAGTCTCCCGACACTCCCGCTTGAACATTTGAACCCAATTGCGCAAAATCATCGGCCAACTTCAAAGCATTTCTTTTTTTCGTTCCTTGATCAATCAAGGAGCCCACCATTCCGGCGACACCTTCTTTGCCTTTAGGGTCATTGGCATATCCTGCCAATGTGTAAAGGTGAAAACTGACTCGAGGCAGACTTGGATCCGACACGTAAATAATATGCAAACCATTTGCTAATGTCTTTTCCTGCAGCGGACGAAGTTGAAATTGAACTTGGGCCGGCGCGGACACTTCTGCACCAGGAACAGTCGCTGTTGAACACGACAGACCGAGTGTAGAAAAAGATATCGCTAAAGATACTTTATAAAACTTATTCATTTTTTCTCACCCTGCCCTTTGGGCATCAACACTGCTGTCACCCGAGATTTCATCTGAAGATATTTTTTTGAGACCCTTAGAACATCCTCAACGGTAACCGCGTTGTATTTTTCAAGATCCGTAAATAGATTTTCGAAATTTCCGAATAAAATTTCATTGACTGCTAATGATTGTGCTTTGCCATCAATCGTCGTTAATCCCGACATGTATTGCATCATGACTTGGTTTTTAGCTTTTTCTAACTCAAGTTTCGTTACAGCTTTTCCGGTTAAACGCTTCACTTGGCTCAAAACCTCTTTTTCAGCCAATTTGTATTCATTTTTTGGTTTCATCGATGTCATCACCATAAAAACGCCGGGATCTGCAGTCGTATAGTTTGCAACGGACACTCCTGTTGCAGTTTCTTTTTTATAAACCAATGATTTGTGCAACCGACTGGATTTTCCACCACCTAAAATTGCCGCAGCTAAATCGAGTGCGTAAGAGTCAGGATGCCCCGATGGAACACCTGGAAAAGCAATCACAAAAGATTGAGTCTGCACTTCCCATTTCAATTCTTGAAATCGAGGTTCCAAAATCGGCGGCTCAACTGGAAACTTTTTTTCAGGCAGGGCCTTGGCTTCCAATGGACCGTAATACTTTTCAATCAGCTTTTTTGTTTTTGCTGTGTCAAAATCTCCAGCCAAAACTAGTACTGCATTATTGGGAACATAAAAAGTGTCGTAAAATTTTCTGAGTTTTTCAACAGTATAGGATTGGATATCTTTCATATAGCCAATCGTCGGCCAAGTGTAGGGATGAACTTTATAAATAGTGGCCATCATCAATTCATGCAACAACCCACCTGGATTGTTATCCACTCGCCAGCGCCGCTCTTCACCGACCACTTGTAATTCGCTGACTAAGTCTTCTGGACGAAGTTCAAGATTGCGCATACGATCGACTTCAACATCCATCATCAGTTCTAACTTGTCGCTGGGTAAATTTTCGTAGAACCCCGTATAGTCCGAGCTTGTAAACGCATTGTTCATGATTCCATTTTCATGAAGAATTTGATCAAACTGTTTACCCGAGTATTTCTTGGCACCCTTGAACATCATATGTTCCAGCATATGTGCGGCGCCGGTGACACCTAAAGATTCGTCTCTAGATCCCACTCGATACCAAGTGTGATAACTGATCATTGGCACGGAATGATCTTCGGCTAAAATCACCGTTAAACCATTTTTCAATTGATATTTTTCAATTGGAAAGCGAATTTGCAAAGCTTCGCTTGCAGCCTGCGCTGACTGATTTGTTCCCATAAGAGAAAACAACAACGACAGAAGCACCAAAGCTTGCAAAAGGAACCTTATGTTTTTTGATTTTCGAACAGACTTTTTATTTAGGATTCTATTTTTCATGTGCAAAAATTATTGCACGACAAACTCCGAGAAGTAAATGTCCTTCACGACACCCTTATCTAAGATCGAGTTGATCTCCATTGCGATCTTATCTTTTAAAAATAGCTTTCCCTGAATGGTCTCAAGTTCATCAAAGGTCTTGCCATTCAGGACTCGTACAATTCGATCACGTGCTTTGGCTCGGTTATCCGAATTGACGATTTCTTCAAATCCATCTTTTCCCAACATCTCTAAATTAACTTCAACGCGAATAGTTCTTTTTGGCTCTCCATCTAAATTCACAGTGAACTTATCCATTGTATAAATCAAAGGACCAGCCTTGGCCTCTTCTTCGGCCATCTTTACTTCTTCGTCGTGCTGCGCTTTTTGCTGTTCTTCGGTAATCACAGGCGGATGCCAACCAATGGTTCCCGAATAGGCCCAAAAGGCTCCCATGCCGGTCACACCTAAATTGACGACAGCAAATAGGACCTGAAGTATCAGCCCCATCGGAAGCGCTTTTTTACCTGCATCTGCTTTTGGATCTTTTTGTTCTGCCATAGTGATTAATCTATCGGCCAACTAGACCGAGGGCTTAAGGGCTAAAGTCCTGTTTTCCCAACTTAATTTTAAGGAAATTTGTCGAACTTCTTGATGAACCCGACGTCTCTCTAGGCCAACAGCGAAAATATTTAATTAATTGATACAATTGGCCTTATTGACAAATTCACTTGAACCGAATGAGATGACATGGTGTTGCTCTTAATAAATGGCTTATTAAGCCTAACTGTCTCAAACGCACAGATGGCCGCGAATTCTCAATCTGAGATTTCGCAGAAAACCTATCCAGCAGGTTTGATTGCACTTTCAAATGAAGGACGGTTCGCCTCTTACTCTTTTGTGGTTGATAAATCCAAAAGAACGCTTTCAGTTTACGAGTGGAAAAATAACGATCTCGATAAAATCGCCGAATACCCCTCCGATATGGGCAAAAAGGGCGGCGAAAAAATGAAAGCCAATGATTTCAAAACTCCAGTCGGAATATACTTTCTTCAAAAAGAGATGACTCAACCCGAGATCCCGTTTGATATTTACGGAAATTTAGCTTTTACGACCGACTATCCAAACATCTTTGACAAACGTGATTACAAAACAGGTTCAGGAATTTGGCTTCACGCAGTTCCTGACTCAGTCCCTTTGACTCGGGGATCAAGAGGCTGTGTTGTTGTTCGAAATGAAGTGATTAAGAGATTGAAAAACTATGTGAAGTTAGAACAGACTCCTGTTTTGATTTTCGACGAAGTTCAATTTTTGTCAGCTCAACAATATCAAGAGCAAAAAAATCGATTTTTAAAAGAGTTTGAAAATTGGCGAATGGCTTGGGAAACCCAAGACGTTGACACCTATATTAAGTATTACGATCCCACTTTCAAAAATGATCAAATGAACTTTAAGCAGTGGTACAAGCATAAGAAGAAAATGAAAGAGATCTATAGCTATATCAAAGTGAATTTGGGACCACCCCTAATACTTCAAAACAAAGACCAAGTGGTGATCCGCACATTGCAAAGATATCAATCTGATTTACATCAGGATTATGGCGAAAAGACAATTCACGCTCGTCTTTCTCCGCAGAATGGATTTCAAATCATTCGCGAAGACTGGAAATCAATGCCAGACCCAATGGCGTCTCAGCCACCTACAGACAGTAGCGCAAATGAAATAAACGTACTGAACCGCAGCCCGGGTTCAATCAGTAACAACTAAAATTAATGTTGCTGAGACTCGTCTGAACCTTCTTCAAGGTCGATTTTTTCAGCATTATTTGCCAAGTCAGGCAATGTGTTGAGATGAGCTTTAAGCTCTTCTTTCGTAATTTGACCCTGATTCACGTTGAACTCTGTCATACGAACATCAAACTTTAAATTTTTAAGAGCTTTATCCAATGACATTTAGGCCTCCAAATATCGGTCAATTTAAGATCGAAAAGCTAAGTGGTTCTGGTTGTAGCAGACTGGTTGGAAAAAATCCACTAGTTCCAGTATTTAGGGCCTTCACCTGTCTTAGGCTTGGTCTCATTGTCGACAACCAGGCGCAGGTTTCCGGTTCTTTTTTTGGTTCGGCGATTCCATTGCATTCTTTGGATTTGAGTCCAACCTTTTAGGGTTAAATAACCCGAAAGGATTCCACCCAGATGGGCCAAATAGGCAACATCCCCACCATTGACGTCTGATGTCAAAAGAGAGGCAAATTCAACCAATCCCATGATCAAAACAAAAAATTTAGCCTTCATTGGGATCACGCCCATAGCGTAGATGACTCGCTCACCGAAAAGTATGCCGTAGGCAAGCAAAAGTCCAAAGACGGCCCCCGAGGCCCCCATTACAGGTACCACAAGGCCGTTTGCGCCGGGCTTAATTAGAAAGTGAATCCATGTTCCAAGGCAGTAAATGATGGCCGCCCCAGCACCTGTGATCAAATAGTAAGAAATAAAGAACTTTTTCCCCCAGCGGTTTTCAAGTTCAGTTCCCAAAAACCAAAGCATCAACATATTAAAGAAAATATGAGTGACCTGATAGGTATGTAAAAACATGTAGGTCACTGGCTGCCACAGAAAATAATCGTAAAGTACTTTTGCTGGATAAAGCGCAAACCATCTTGAAAAGGCCACGCCACCGTATTGCTCGAGCAAAATCTGAAAGACCAGCCAAACCACGACATTGATGATGATAATCCACTTCACTGCAGTGGAAATATTCATGTTCATCTGTATTTGGCCATTTCGGTTCATTGAAAAATACCCTAGCTTTCACTTTTCTTGTTCAAATAGGTTAACAGACGATCGAAGGTAGTCTCAAGTGTTTCAATGACCACCTTCGTTTCAGCAATCAATGGAAAGAAATTCAGGTCTCCGGCCCAGCGTGGAATGACGTGATAATGAAGATGGTCTGGGATTCCAGCCCCGGCCGCTGCACCAAGGTTGAGTCCAACATTAATTCCCGCAGGCTGATAAACATCTTTCAAGGCTTTAACTGCCAAACGCACCAATTCCTGTAAATCATGAAATTGATCCTGACTTAATTGATTTAAGTCCCCCTGATGTCCTTTCGGAACGACAAGTAAGTGCCCCGAGTTGTACGGAAACTTATTAAGAACCAACATCGAGTGCTTTGTCTGAAATAAAGTTAAAGTCTCAAAATTGGGAGCCTTAGATTGGGCTGCCAAGCAGAACACACAACCTTTTTCTGGATTTACTTTTCGTACATACTGATAGCGGTCAGGGCGAAACAAAATTCTTTTAGCTAAAGCTGCAGAGGGAACCGCCGTTTTAGCCTTTCCCTTACTCGTAGTTTTTTTTGCCGTCTTTTTTTTGGCTACCTTTTTTTTTCCCATTTTCTACCAAGTCCCCGGCATTAAAAATAATGGTCTATTCATCAGTTCTGGTTTTAACACCTTATTGACGACGCCCATTGAAACTTTTGTGATCGCATCAGCTTCTTCATCCGAGGTTGAACCAATAAAATCCAACAAACCTGGTCGATGTTTTGGTGGTTCAAAAATATCAAAGTCCTTCATTTTTGCTAAGTCTGCCGCTACATCAAAGGCATGGTCCACTGTTCCCACTTCATCTGCCAAGCCAACTTTTACTGCTGATACACCTGTTAACACTCGCCCATCCGCATAGGGCTCGACCTGTTCTAACTTCAAATTTCTACCAGCGGCAACGGCCTCTTTAAACTGTACCCAGACTTCATTGATCAACTCTTGAAACAATTGCTTTTCGTCGTCGCGCATCGCTCGATACTCGGAACCAGAGTCTTTGTATTTTCCAGTGTTGATTGTGAATCTGGAAACCTTTGCCCATTCATAAAGCTTTTCAAGATTTGCAAATTCCATGATCACACCGATGGAACCAACCATCGCACCAGGAGCTACAATAATCTTGTCCGCCCCCACAGCCGAATAATAGGCTCCACTTGCCAACAATCCCGGCGACACCGCGACCACCGGTTTTTTAAATTCTTCACGAGTTCTTTTAATCTCTTCATAAATTTCCTGAGAAGGTCCAACGACTCCTCCCGGAGAATTAATTTCGATCACAACAGCTTTGATGTGTTTGTCTTTACGATATTTTTTTAAGTTTTTTAAAAATTTTTCGCCGTCAATAATCACGCCTTGAAGTTTCAAGTGAAGAATCGAATTTTTAGAAGTCAGTCTAATCTCATCATGTCCACCAAAAAGAGAAATCGCCGAACTGCCAAGTAAAAACGCAAACAACGAACCGAAAACAAAAAGTAAAACGAACAACATCATCCAAGGATTTTTTTTCATCTCAAGTTCCTTTATAAAAGCTGAATTCACATTTCGAATTTTAACTTAAGAAATTAGTCTATGAATGGAATGGTTCCGTGTTGAGACATAACACGCACCGTTGAAAAGATATGACGAATCCAGGGCTTAAAAAAACAAAAGCCCGAGATTTCTCTCGGGCTTTTGACGCAATTCTTAATTTTCGTAATTACTGCTTTTTGAACTGATCAGCGAATAGGTCGCCTAAAGTTGACTTCGAAGTTGAAGTCGCCTTTTTAACGTAATCGTCAACATCAGCTTTTGATTCACGAAGTTTCACAAGCTTAGATGAAAGACCGATCTTACGAGCGTCCTTATCAATTGAAATCACTTCTGCTTTAAGAACTCCACCAACTTTTACGAAATCTTCTGGTTTGTTGATTCGCTCAGTAGTTAGTTCAGAAATGTGGATCAAGCCTTCGATATCGCTCTCAAGCTCAACAAACACTCCAAAGTCAGCTGTCTTCACAACTTTAACGTCGTGCTGAGTGCCAACTGCATATTTGCTTTCAATATTTGCCCAAGGATCTGATTCAAGCTGCTTGATACCCAATGAGAATCTCTCATTTTCAATATCAACACCCAAAACAACCGCGCGAACTTTTGCACCTTTAGCGAACATTTCGCTAGGGTGATTTACGCGTTTTGTCCATGAGAAATCTGAAATGTGAACAAGGCCATCAATGCCTTCTTCAACACTTACGAAGATACCGAAATCAGTAACTGATTTCACTTCACCTTCGATGATTGTTCCTGGAGCATAAGAGTCTTTCAACTCAACCCAAGGATTAGTTTGCAACTGCTTCATTCCCAAAGAAATGCGGCGAGTTTCAGTGTCAACTTCTAGAACTTGAACTTCAACTTCATCACCAACATTTACAACCTGAGAAGGATGTTTTACTCGCTTAGTCCAGCTCATTTCTGAAACGTGGATCAAACCTTCAACACCATCGCCGATTTCAACAAATGCACCGTATTCAGCCAAAGAAACAACTTTTCCTTTAAGCTTAGCGCCCACTGGGTAACCAGCTTTAACTGTTTCCCAAGGATCCGCTTGCATTTGCTTCATGCCCAAAGATACGCGCTCTTTTTCAGAGTCATACTTAAGGACTTTTACTTGAATTTCATCACCAACATTCAAGATTTCTGAAGGATGTTTTACACGTCCCCAGCTCATGTCTGTAATGTGAAGAAGTCCATCCATACCACCAAGATCAATGAATGCACCGTAATCAGTGATGTTCTTAACAACACCAGTAACAACAGATCCTTCTTTGATTTGATCCAAAGTTTGAGTGCGCATAGACTCGCGCTCTTCTTCAAGCAATGCTCGTCGAGAAAGAACGATGTTTCCACGCTTCTTGTTGAATTTGATAACTTTGAATTTGTACTTCTTGCCGATAAAGACATCCATGTTTCGAACAGGACGCAAATCGATTTGTGAACCAGGCAAGAAAGCCTTAACGCCGATATCAACCTCAAGACCACCCTTCACTTTCGCGATGACTGTTCCTTCGATGACTTCTTCGTTTTCAGCAGCTTTAGAAATGTCTGTCCAAGCGCGCATCATATCTGCTTTATTTTTGCTTAGACCAACCATTCCGTTTTCGTTTTCAATACGATCAATCAATACTTCGATTGTTTCACCAGGCTTAATAGCGCGAACGCCATCTACCACGCGGAATTCGTTGATTGGGATGAGACCTTCAGATTTGTAGTTGATATCTACTAGAACGTAATCGCTTTGGACTTCTACGACTTTTCCAGAGACAACATCACCCACTTTAAAATCTTGCTCTTTCATGGACTGTTCAAAGAGCTTTTCGAATTCACCGGCAGTTTTTTCATTTAGAAGTCCCGGATTTCTCGGAACATCGTTGTCAGCCTGTTCAAGGAATGCCAAGACCTTTTGTTTTTCAAGCTGGGCCTTATTAAGACCTTTTGTTTCGTTTTTACTCATATACAAACGTATACCTCCTGGAGGATTTTTGTTTTCAATTTCTTTCACTTTGTTTGTCCAGAACGAAGTGTTTTGATCAAAGACAAAAAACCAAAAAATTTCTCACTTCTTAGGCACCGGATGTAAAAACAGATAATCCTGTCTTTTTAAGGGCTTGAACGGTGAGATGGAAGACTATTTAGAGGTCATCTCTAACTCTTGTCAAAGGCTTTAGCGATTGTTTTTCTGACTTTCACTTCACCTTGAGCTGACAGACCTAACCTCATTTTTCATCTTCAAAACTAAAATCTTTAAGTATCTGTAATCATTAATTTATTTTAATATGACTGAGACTATTGCTTTTTCTCAACCAACGGATTTGCCACTGCGGATTCTGTCTTAATCTGACAGGCTTCCACCTCGAACGCCAAATCCTGCTCATTTTCGACCTTTAAACCTGCTAAGACCGCTTTTTTAAGGTCACTGCTTTCGGTATTAAAGGTGACAACTTTGATAGCCTCATTGAGCTCTGGCTTAGCCTCAAAGGAAACCAAAAGCTTACTGCCTTTTTGGTCATTTAATGAAATCTCAATATTTTTTTGCTGAATTAGGACTGTTGCGCCAACAAAAATCATTAGTTGTGAGCTTGAATCTGTACCTCGAATTAAAAATCGGCCGTCTTCATCTGAAAGCAAAACGCCGCGGCTGCCAGTGCTTCTTTCCATCGAAAGCTCACCCTCATTTTCAACGATTTTCAAACTTTGGAATTTTTGCTGGCAATTAAGAAGGTCTCGACTGGCTCCATGAGCAGACACACCGATTGATGCCAAAATTAAAAAAATCCAAGTTGATTTCATAGGCCTCCAAGGCAAATTCATCGCCCGCTGGTTGATTATTCAAGAAAGGTTCCAAATCAACTATGCTTTAAACAAAAGAGAAACGAGCTGGCCCGTTGGCAGTGACTAAGATTTTGACAATCGACTTTTTTGAGGCGTTTTCAAAGAATTCTAAGCAACGTTTTGTTGGTTTTTTGAATCGGGCTTCGGCAACACCATGACGAATTTGGTATTTTGGCAATTAGGATCATAACGAAATTCTCCGCCATGATCTTTCAATATCGAACGACTGATACTCAATCCCAACCCTGTTCCTTCGCCCACTGGTTTTGTCGTAAAGAAGGGCTGAAATAGTTTTTGAACAATTTCTGGCGGAATTCCATTGCCACTGTCGGTAACCGAAAGCTCATAAATTTTGTCAGACTCTTTCAATTCAATCTCAATCCAAGGATCTTCAAAATCTTTAATTTCATCAAAGGAATTATTCAGCATATTCACCAGAACCTGCTGAACTTGAACCGGGCGACATAAAATTGGCTGATCACCAATATTTTTGATACGAAGTTGAATTCCTTGGTTTTTCATTTTTTCTTTAAAAAATTCCAACACGTCATTGACAATTGCCGTTGCAGTTTCGATCTGCATAGATGAATTTTCATCATTTCGCGCAAAGGAACGAAGACCGGAAATGATCTTCGAAATTCTTCCGATCGTCGCTGACATTTTTTGCAAGTCATCAGAAATTTCTTTTTCGACCGTCGAACCTTTGGTTCTTCGTTGAATCAAGTTCACTTTACCCAATAAAATGGCCAAAGGATTATTGATCTCGTGTGCAATTCCTGCTGCCATTTCACCAAGAGCAGAAATTCGACCATGGTGAATTTCGCGGGAACGCTCGACTTCCTTTTGCTTCACAAAAGAAAGATTTCTTTCTTTCAAAAGATTGAAGTTCGACGAGATTTCACTGACTTCATCTTCTCCATAGATTGGAATCAATGTCGAATCATCTGGATTCATCGCAATCTCAAGATTTTTTTGCAGTCGCTTTAAAGGACTGGAAATCAAAATTTGCGTGATTGCAATTGAAATCAAAATTCCAATCGGCAATATGCTCAGCAATACCCATTTTTCTCGATCCAGGGTGACAGTTTGAATGGTCCTGTGAGTCCGCGGCAATTGAAAGTTTAAATAAAACCTTTGAGTTTTATCTCGGTTCTCAATCAACTCAAATGATGAAAGGTTTTCAGCCGAAGCTGAGCCGTAATCTAATTTTTCATCCGTGGATTTTGAAATTTCAAACCCAGTAATTTCTTTTAAATTAGATAGCTGAGCCTCAGAAATCAAATTGGCCATCAAAACGTAGCCAATTCCCCCAACTCCCTCCGCCAAGGATTTTGAGACTTTCTTCATACGAATCATATAAACCGAATCACCTATTACAAAAACATCAGACCATTCAGAATCCCCAATTTTCAAGCTCACTTGTTTTGCATATTCCGCAATTTCTTGTGGATACGGAATTGAATCCCCGTTTTGATTCCTAGCTAAACCCGAAAGAAGTCGGCCATCTACGCCGCCAATTGCTAACAAATCCACTCGCAAGTTTACCAGCGCCAGCGGGAATAAGTTCGACTTCTTAAATGTGGGGGTTTGTTTTTGAACATACTCGTAGGCTTCATCCCACGCCGCCCAATCCGAAATCTTGTCACCTAGGACTTTATCCAGATATTCATAGGCAGAATGTATTCTTGCACGCGATGACTCAATTTCATTTCTTTCAAGATCAGCAAGCGTCTGTTCGCGAAAAAAGATTACGATCATATGCATCGCAAAAAAAATCAGCGAAAACGAAAGAGTCAGCGCAATTGCAACTTTCTGATAAATTTTCATATCGATAACCTATCGGAATATTGATCAATTTTCTTTGCAATACTTAAGTCCAGAAGAGGCTAAAAAAAAAGAGGAAGCTTATAAGGCTTCCTCTTAATTCATCTTTTCTTAAAAGACTGATCTGTTGTTACTTATTCAAAGTCGACAAGAAATCAACCCAGCCAGTTGCTTTGTTGAAGTTCAACAAAGAGTATCGTGCTTTATAAGCATTCAAATAGTATGCAGAAGTTGGCATCCATACTGAAACGCCATGAGCTCCAGCATATTGTCCAGGAGAACCCGCCGCATGCACCATCATGTCAGTCACAGATTGCTTAACAGTTGCAAGGACACTTGCGTCCACGCCCACTCGTCCAGACTCTAGTCTTGCTGCAAAATCATAGATGTCTTTGTAATCAGAAGAATAGAACTCTTGAGTCGAATTCGCCGCAGACTTTGTCGCAGTCAAATCGCTTGGAGAAAGGTTTGCTAAAGAAGCATTGAATCTTTTCATGGCATCCATGAAAGCTGGCAACTTTGACATATCCCAAGCAGAGAATGTCACATCTTGAGTTCCGTAAATTCCACCAGTGTAAGCCTTCATATATTCTTCTGATAGATATTTTGAAACATTCGCTGCCGTTGGATTGGCATCAGCCGCCCATCTTGCCATCCACTTGTTGTATGGCCAACCTTCACCTGGCTCTGTTTCTTGCGAACCAACGAAATAATCAACAGAGTCTTTCATTTCAGCTGCAACTTCGGCCATTGCCATCAAGCAAGCATCGCTTCCATAAATATCAACATTATGGCCAATGATTTTTTTTGCTTCAGCCATTGCCACACCCATGTCTTCAGAGGTGATTTTATGGCCAGTGATATCGTCATATGAAATATCATTTGGTTGCATTTCTACTGGCTCACCAAATGAATTGACCCGGTGCCAGCCGCTACCATGGTTCCAAACCGCGATCATATAATGTTTCGCCGGATAGTTTTTAACTCCCCATCCAATGAACTCAACTAGCTTTTTGTAGTCTCCCATATCAACTGGGCTCATAGTCTCGATCACTTTTGAAGTGACTTTATTTTTATCAGAGTCTTTTGTTACCAAAAGACGCTTGGTCTGTTTGTTTTTCAAAGAAGCCCATTGAACAACCATATTTAGCTGATCATTTGAACCAACTTCTTCCATCTGATTGATGTTCATGTCGCCAAATGGATCCAAATTATTGTGTCCATTTAGGAACAATAGAAATGTCCATTCTTTTTGAGCGGCTGCTGGTTCTTCGGCACGGACAGTTGTGGTCATCATTGCCGTAGATAAAATAAACGCGGCTGCGAATAGTAGTTTTGACATTCGAGCTTCCTCCTTGAAGCAATTGTTTTAGAGCCTTTTGAGAATATCGAACGAATGTCGAGCTGCCCAACATTTGTGCTGGTTCCAAAGTAGAACTGGACCTAGATCTGGACGTAGGACCAAGTTATTCTGTAACAATTTTGACTAAAGACTTAGAAGAACTTCTTAAGATCAAGACCCTTGTATAGGCCTGCGACTTCTTTTTCATAACCATTGAACATTAGAGTTGGAACTCGAGTTGGAAAAAATTTTCCGTCCAACACTCGCTCAGAAGCCTGAGTCCATCTTGGATGATCTACCAATGGATTCACATTGGCATGAAAGCCATATTCACTTGGTGCTAAATCATTCCACAAAGTGCGGGGCTGCTTATCAGTGAATTCGATTTTCACAATCGACTTTATACTTTTAAAGCCATACTTCCAGGGAACTACGAGGCGCAATGGAGCGCCATTTTGCTTTGGCATTTTTTTACCGTACATGCCCGTTGCGATAAAAGCCAAGGGATGCCTAGCTTCTTCCATCGTCAAACCTTCGGTGTACGGCCAT
>CAZDHC010000077.1:0-16834 GCA_964505225.1 uncultured Bdellovibrio sp.
GATTCAGGATTGTATTTATGTTTAGGTGGTACAGAAATTTTATTTGCGGTAGATTCAAATTTCTTAAATTCTTACGTACTTCCAAAAGATATAGATTTGTTATTAACTTCATTTGCTGGTGGTGCTTCTGGTTTTCCATTGTGTTTTGAAGATTATGATTTAAGTGAGAAATTGAAAATAGTAAGTAGAAATAAGCTTTCTATAAGATCATCAGTATTAGGTTATTTGAATGCAACATTACCTAAAAATTATATGCCTTATGCTGGAATGTTTAAAGAAAAAGCAGAAAGAGATACATTTATTCGAGAAAATAATATTAAAAACGCACCAATAGATTATATAAACCTAGTAAAAGATTTAGGAATAAATTTTTTGCATCCTAGAAAAGACATTATGTATTCTTTTATAAATGGAAATATTAGCACTATTGATTTAGATGTAAGTTATTTAAAAGAAGATGACACTAATGTTTACATTGAAGATTATAAAAAGAGATTTTTATATGACTCAAATAAAATAGTAGAATATATTAGCGATTCAGGATTTAAGGGTAAACAAATTATTTATATTATTCCAACGAATGACAATTTTTTAAAAATTGTAAATGATATTATTTTTTGTGATTTTGAAAACCAAATTTTCAAAGTTGTTTCTGAATCAGAGATAATAAATGAAGTACCTGATTTTCGAACAATGAGATTATATGTAAGAGAAGAAGTATTTGCAGCGATTGTTGAAAATAGATTACCTTGGGAAGATTTCTCTATTGGATTTCAAATGAAAGTTTTTAGAACACCAAACACTTATGAATCTGAATTTTGGTATCATTTTACAAATGTTTATATAAACTCTATACATTATAAGTTTGACTCAAATTGTGGCGCTTGTACTGTAATGAATCAAAATCCATTATTTAATAAATTAAAGTAATATAAAAAAAATAATATGTCGCCTTTTCAAAGTCATTTGTTATTATCTGGAAGTAGAATTAAACAAGCTTTAGTTAGACTTGACATTTTGGGTAAAGATGCTATTTTATTTATTGTTGATTCAAAAAATAAATTAATCGGTTCATTAACAGATGGAGATGTAAGGCGAGGTTTATTGAATGATTTTACAGTAGATAGTATTATAGACGATATTATCCAACCCAATCCAAGATATATTAGAAAAGGTCGCTATGATATTCAAAAGATAATTGAATATCGAGAAAAAGATTTTAGAATTATACCAGTATTGGACGAGCATGATTCAGTCATCAATGTAATTAATTTCAGATACATCAAATCGTATTTGCCAATAGATGCAGTAATAATGGCTGGTGGTAGAGGGCAACGCTTGCAACCGTTAACAGATACAATACCAAAACCATTATTGAAAGTAGGAGAGAAGCCTATTATGGAACACAACCTCGATCGTTTATCTTTATTTGGGATAGATGATTTTTGGGTATCAGTAAAATATCTTGGAGAACAAATTGAAAGTCATTTTGGTAATGGAAGGCAAAAAAACATCAACATTCAATATATTTGGGAAGACGAACCCTTAGGTACTATTGGTGCAGTAGCTCAAATAAATAATTTTAATCATGATTATGTATTAGTTACCAACTCAGATTTACTAACAAACATAGATTACGAACAATTCTTTTTAGAATTTATAAAGAAAGAGGCAGATTTTGCCGTATTAACCATTCCTTATCAAGTATCAATACCTTATGCTGTTTTAGAAACAGAAAAAGGGGAGGTAAAAAGTTTTAAGGAAAAACCAACTTACACATATTACTCCAATGGTGGTATATATTTAATGAAGCGAGAATTATTAAACTTAATTCCGAAAGATAATTTTTATAATGCAACCGATTTAATGGAAGATTTAATTAAAAAAAATAAGAAAGTAATTTCATTCCCATTTTCAGGATATTGGCTCGATGTGGGAAAACACGAAGATTTTGAAAAAGCACATATAGACATTAACAATATTAAATTTTAAAATTGAGTACAAAAAAAATTTTATGGCTTGTTGTAGCCAGAAAAGGGTCAAAATCAGTACCTAATAAAAACATAAAAAAACTAGGTGATCATCCACTTATTGGTTTCCGAATAAAAGCAGCAAGTAAAACATTATTTTCAAATGATATTTGGATTAGTACAGATGCGCCTGATTATACTCAAATTGCTAAAGAATATGGCGCAGAAGTTCCTTTTATGCGGCCAGACTATTTAGCTACTGATGATGCTTCGTCTATTGATGTGGTTATTCATGCAATGAATTTTGCTAATCAAAACAATCTATTTTACGATTACATAGGATTACTGGAACCTACATCACCATTTATTTTAAGCAATCAATTAGATCAAGCAATTCAGTTATTAGAAAACAATGAGTCTGCATCAGCTGTTGTTTCAACTAGAGAAAGCAGACCCAACAGAATTTTTATACAAGAAGAATCAACTTTTCTATCTGAAATAGCTACTAATATTGATAACTTAAAAAATATAGGAAGGCAAGCATTTAATAAAGAAATAACTCCATCAGGCGGATTTTATATAAGTAGATGGAATGATTTCATTGAAAGAAAGACATTTTATACAAACAAAACTCTAGGTTTCTTAGTTGACGATATTTCAGGTTTAGAAATTGATGAACCAATAGATTGGCAATTTGCAGAATTCATTGTCGAAAAAAAACTTATTAATATGAATTTAATATTTTAATAAATTATGAAAGATATATTCTCACAAAAATTACATCAGTTAATTCCTGGAGGCGCACACACTTATTCTAGAGGTGATGATCAATTTCCATACAATGCTCCTTCAATATTAGAAAAAGGAGAAGGTGCCTATGTGTATGACCCAGAAGGAAATAAATATTTAGATTACGGAATGGGTTTACGTTCTGTAAGTATTGGATATGGAAACAAAGAAATTGCCGATGCGTGTTATGATGAAGTTATCAAAGGAAACAATTTAACACGTGCATCCGTAACTGAACTAAAAGCAGCTGAATTGTTGGTTGATTTAATACCTTCAATTGATATGGTTAAGTTTGCTAAACATGGCTCAACAGTTACAACAGCAGCTGTAAAATTAGCACGTGCTTACACAAACAGAAAATATATTGCACTTCCCTACGAACAACCATTTTTTTCATTTGATGATTGGTTTATTGGTTCTACTGTAATGACAAAAGGTACTTTAGAAGAATCAAGTAATTTTACCTTGAAATTTCATTACAATGATATTGAATCATTAAAACAATTATTTGACAATTATAAGGGTCAAATTGCAGGGGTAATAATGGAAGCAGCTACAACCCTAAAGCCTTGTTTCTCTCAATGTGATAGTAAAAAATGTAATGAATGTCCAAATAATGATTCCAACTTTTTGCAGAAAGTTCAAAAAGTATGTAAAGAAAATGAAGCTGTATTCATATTAGACGAAATGATTACGGGTTTTAGATGGGCAATAAAAGGAGCGCAATCGTTTTACAATATAGATCCTGATTTATGTACTTTTGGTAAAGCTATGGCAAACGGACAAGCTGTTGCGGCTTTGGGCGGTAAAGCAGAAATCATGAAATTAGGGGGGATATTAGATGAAGGTGCCGAACGTATTTTTTTGACTTCTACAACGCATGGAGCAGAAATGAGCGCCTTAGGTGCTTTTATAAAAACGATAGAAATTATGAAAAGAGATAATGTTGTTGAACATTATTGGAACTACGGAGAAAAGTTGATTAATGGTATGAATGAACTTTCCAGAAAACATGGGTTAGAAAAGTTCTTTTATGTAGAAGGGTATCCATGTTCACCAAACTATATTACAAAAGACAAAGAAGGTGCTATCTCATTAGCTTTTAGAACATTATTTGCTCAATCTATGATGGATAAAAAAGTGATGATGCCATATATTGCAGTTTCTTTTTCACACAAAGAGGAAGAGTTAGAAATAACTTTATCAGCTGTTGATTATGCGCTCGAAATTTATAAAAATGCATTAGAAAACGGTTGCGAAAAATATTTAAAATCGGATATTATTAAACCTGTATTTAGAAAATATAATTAATGTTTTCAATTAAAGATAAAGTAATAGTAGTTACCGGTGGTAATGGATTACTAGGTAAAAAAATGGTAACTACCTTAAGAGACCAAGGTGCAATAGTTATAGCAGCGGATATTTTTTTTCAAGAAAAAAATGAGAATGATATAATAATGGACATTACAGATGAACAATCAGTGTCAAACGCTATTGCTGCAATTGTAAATAAATACAGTCAAATTGACGGATGGGTTAACAATGCCTACCCAAGAACCCAAGACTGGGGTACAAAGTTTGAACAGATTCCTCTAGAATCTTGGAGAAAAAATGTTGATATGCACTTAAATGGATATTTTTTGTGTTGTCAAATTGTACTTGAACAAATGAAAAAACAAAGGTTTGGCTCTCTTATCAATATGTCATCAATATATGGCTTAGTCGGACCAGATTTTACGGTGTATGAAGGTACAGAAATGACAATGCCTGGAGCCTATGCGGCAATTAAAGGAGGGGTTAATAATTTAACAAGGTATCTAGCATCTTATTATGGAAAGTATCAAATTAGAGTAAATACAGTGTCTCCAGGTGGAATTTTCGACAATCAACCAGAAGCATTTGTAACTAAATACAATGAAAAAGTTCCAATGAAAAAAATGGGACAACCCAAAGATATTGTCGCGGCAATCTATTTTTTATTAACCGATGAAGCATCATATATTACCGGACACAATTTGGTGGTAGATGGTGGATGGAGTGCTATTTAATTAGAAAAGGATGATTCAGAAAGTTGTTTATATTGGTTACCAACCTTTAACTGAAAAAGTAATTCAAGATTTTTATTTTAACCAGTTATTAGAAAACAAATTTAGTGTCGAATATTGGGATTTATCGACTATTTATTTTTCAAAAAAAAAGGAGGTTAAAGTTAATGCAGAGTACATACGATTTTTTAATTCAATCAAAGAGGTTGAAAATGAAATAAAAATTCAAAACCTAAAAACGACTCTATTCATTTCGCAAATGACATTTGAATTTAGAATATTGAATCTTTATAAATTATTCACAAAGTATAATTGTATCACAGGTTTTTTTGCACGTGGCGCATCTCCTCATTTTTCAGATAATTCGTTAATTTATAACCGTTTTTCAAGAATAAAAAAAATATTTAATAGTAATGACTTAATTAATTATTTAGGGAATTTTTATTGTACGTTTCTTAAAAAACACAATTTAATATCATGTTATTCAGTCGTGTTTAGAGCAGGAGAACGAGGCACAACCACAATAGGAAGAGGTTTTTGGTACGACGAAAAAAAATCAAAAATTGTTGATGTCAATTCATTTGATTTTGAAAACTATATCTCAAGTAAAAAGAATAATAGAATAATTGAAAATAAGTACTGTCTCTATTTAGACGAATATTTACCTTTTCATCCAGATTTTGATTTACTAAATATTAAAACAATTGAACCAAATAATTTGTATACTACGTTGAATCGTTTTTTTGATAAACTAGAAAGTGAACATGGTATAGAAGTTGTTATTGCAGCACATCCAAAAGCTGATAAATACAATTCACATAATTATTTTAACAATAGAAAAGTACTATTTAATGAAACAGCTACCTTGTCTAGAGATGCTGAATTTATAATTGCACACAATTCTTCTTCAATTAATTTTGCAGTATTGAATCATAAACCTGTAATATCTATTTTAACAAATGATATTATTAATGAGATGAATATGTATTCTATTTATATAAAATTGGTTTCAATTTCTACAGGTTCAAATTTGATAAACATTGATGATAATTCTATTATCGATATAGAGATTCCAATTGTTGACAATAAAAAATACAATAGTTTTAAATACTTTATATTGACATCTAAAAAAAGTGAAAATTTTATTTCTTCAGAAATTTTTATTGAAACTTTAAAAAAGAATAATTTTAAAAGGTTATAAATGATAAGGATTATATTTAAAATATTAAGTAATATTAGATTTAATATTTTTCAATCATATTATATATATAAATTATTAGCTCAATCTAATATTAAAATTTATAAGACTTCTAAATTATATATTAATAACGAGAATGTAAAGATTTCATAAAATGTTGTAATAGGTGCTTATAATGTTATTTATGCAATTAATTTTAAACACTCAAACAAAAAAGGTTTATTAAAAAAACGGTGAGTCAACTTCAATTGGCGAATTTAATAATATAAGAGCTGCTGGAGGCAAAATTTTAATCGGTAAAAATGTCTTATTTCACAATTTGTTACAATTGTTGCATCAAATCATAATATTGATAAAAAATATATTATTATGGATCAAGGTTGGGATGAAAATAAAACAGATGTATCAATTGGTAATGATGTGTGGATTGGAGCTAAATCGGTTATTTTACCTGGTGTCACTATTGGAGATGGAGCTGTAATTGCTGCAGGAAGTATTGTCAATAAAGATGTTGCACCCTATTCAATTGTTGCTGGTGTGCCTGCTAAATTTATTAAAACAAGACAATGAAATCATTCAATAAAAACCTTTTATTGATTTATTCTACCAAGTTTTTAGGAATCCTAACAGGCTTTTTGTCAGTACTGTTAGTTGTTCCAAAATTAACTTCCAACCCAACCATATATGGGGTGTACACAATATGCACCAGTCTGGGCTTGTTTTTTTCGTATGCCGATTTAGGGTTTTTAGCCGCTTGTCAAAAATATGCCGCTGAACATTATGTAAAAAAAGAATTAAAACAAGAAATGAAAATCATTGCATTTGCCTTGTTTATTTTAGCCATTTTTGTAGGCTTAATTTTGTTTTTTTTAGCATTCGTAGCTATCAATCCGTCGTTAATAATCAAGACAACAAATCTGTACGATTTAAAGATTGCAAGCCAACTAATCTGTATTCTAATTGCTTTTGCCCCAGTCATCATCATTCAAAAATTAAATGTGTTGGTTTTTTCAATTCGAATAGAAGATTATATCTACCAAGCCATCGATGTGGTTTTTAATAGCATCAAAATTGGAATCATTGGTTTTTTTGTAACATCATCCAACTACGACATCGTTGGTTATTATATCTCAATTCAATTACTTACATTACTATCAAGCTTGATTGCGGTGGCTATTATTAAAAAAAGATACCATTACCAACTTAGGTATGTAGTAAAGCAATTTCGTTTTTCAAAAGACGTATATGCAAAAACCAAAGAACTTGCCTTTAGTTCGCTGTTATTAACCATTGCATGGATATTATATTTTGAAATGGATACACTCATTTTGAGTAAGTTTTATGGAGTACAAACGGTTGCCATCTATGCTGTGGCTGTAGTTTTTCTAAATTTTTTAAGATCCTTATACAACACTTTGTATGGTCCGTACAACGCCTATTTTTATCGTTTTACAGCGGTGAATGATATAGACGGACTCAACAATGCCTTTAGTTCATTGATAAAATGGTCATTTCCTTTAATTGTACTTCCTTCTTTGGCGTTAATCTTAAACATGAAAACCATCATCCATCTGTGGGTAGGTCCTTTGTATGACAAATCTATACTTATAAGCCAAATGTTTGTCTTTACCATTGCACTAACAGCTATTTGTATTCCTATTTCCTATTACTTTATTGCGAATGCATTCAACAAAGCACTTCGTTTTTTAGCTTTATTATTGCCATTGGTTTTTTATTCAAGTCTGTTTTTGTATGATTTTTTTGGGTTCAAAGAAAGTTCTCTTGCTTCTGCAACCTTCACAACCATTCTAATAAATACTTTTTTTATCATGGCTATAATGGCTTACAAAACCACATTAAAAATAGTGCCGCTATTATTTTCGGTACTCATCAAATGTAGTGTGCCAGTTGCAATAACTGTTGTATTATACCAATTGATACCGAATATTTATATAAATCCCGTTAAATCATCATACAACTATTTCCAATTGGGTAGCACTCTTTTTTGTACCGTACTCATACCATTGCTAGTATATTATTTCATTGAAGAGTCAACCAGAAAAAAAATAGTCATTTTTCTAAAAAGTAAATATTGAAATGAAAGTGCAAAAACCAACCTTGCTTATTTTTTCCCAATGTTTTGTTTATGGTGGTAGCGAGCGATTGATGCAATCAATATATAAAAGCGAAACATTAAATGAAAAGTTCCATGTTATTTTTGCCTATAGTTATTTTAAAGATTATAAAAAAGGAATAGAACGTGATAGCATCAACCAAAACATAAAAGCAACACTACAACCCTTGTATTTGCTTACCAACGGAGATGTTTTTTATAAAATAGATTTAAAATTCAAAAATAAAGGAATCAGGTATTTGCTTAAAAGTCCATTGTATTTTTTAGAGCTCATTTCAATTTTCAAAATATACAATTATATTTACTTGTTTTGCTTTATGCTATTAACAAAGCCAACTGTTTTGCATATCAACAACGGCGGATATCCTGCTGCCAAAGCGTGTAATTTATTGGCAGTAATTGCATCATATTTTAAAAAAACAAGAGTAATATATCAAGTTAATGGCAAAGCGGCAGAATCAAAAGACAAGAATTTAAACCATTTTGATACAAAAATAAACAATGCCGTAGATGTGTTTTTAACCCATTCTACCCAAAATAAAGAAGCATTAATAGAAAGAGGGTTCAATGCAGCAAAAGTAACAAGTATTCCATCATATTTTGAAGAAACAATAGTCCAATCGGATGTTGATTATCCTAAAAAAAATGAAATCAGTTTGTGCGTGGTGGGCTTTTTATCAGTACGAAAAGGGCAAATGTATTTGTTAAAAGCGTTACTTTTGATTAAAGAAAAAAAGGAAGAGGTTTTTTCTAAACTTCATTTGAATCTAATCGGTGGTGGGAGTGAAAATTTTGCACTCAATAATTTTATTATAGAAAATAATTTAGACGAAACAGTTACGCTTTGGGGCGAAAGATCAGATTATATTCAATTTATAAAACAATCAGATATTTTCATTATACCTTCTGTTTCTGGCGAAGATTTACCACTTGTTTTAATAACGGCTATGCAAAACCAAAAATGCATTATTGCCTCAAAATTTGCAGGTATTGGCGAACATATCAAAGATGGTTATAGCGGATTATTAGTACTACCAGATACAAGTACAATTGCTGTACAACTTGCCGATGCGATAATAAAAGTATGTTCAGATAATGGACTAAAGGGAAAACTAGAGCACAACGTATTGGAAACATTCAATACTAATTTTGGCGAATCAAAATACATCAACAACTTGTTAGACTTGTATAATACGACACAGTAAATGAGCAATATAAAAAACATATTATTACTGGGGGGTACAGGTTTTTTGGGTAGAAATGTTATCGAATATGATACATCTATTTTAGATAAAAAGATAGACCAAGAGTATTTTTTTATTCTTGTGGGCAAGTCTAATAAGGTAGCGGTTCCCAATGCAGTTAATATAGAAATGGATTATACAGATAATGATGCGTTGCGTGCTATTTTTATCAAGTATAAAATTGACGAAGTATTTCATTTCATAAGCACCTCTATTCCAGCAACTTCTAACAATAACATAAAAGAAGATGTGAATTCTAACTTGTTGGGTACAATAGCACTATTAGAATTAATGAATGAATTTCAGGTAAAAAAAATAAGTTACCTATCTTCTGGCGGGACGGTTTATGGCGAAAAAATGGAAAATGAATTTCAAGAAGACGCTATCAGTTCTCCCAATAACTCTTATGGTGTGCTAAAAATTGCTATTGAAAATTACATCAAATTGTATCACAGAATGCATGGAATAGAATACCTGATACTCCGAATTTCAAACCCCTTTGGTAAGTACCATAGCAGTACTAAAAATGGTTTAATAAACTTAGCCATCAGAAAAGCAATTGCAAACGAACCTATCCAAATTTGGGGCGATGGTACGACAACAAAAGACTATATTTTTGCAAGTGATTTTGCCAACATTTTTTGGCATTTAAAATTAAATTATATTTATAACGAAACAATTAATGTGGGTTCGGGAAAGAATTACTCTATCAATGAAATATTGGTAAACATCAAAAAAATAATTCCTTCAACTACATGGGAATACATAGAAGCGAAGGTTTTTGATACCAAGAATCCTGTGTTTTCTATTTCTAAATTGAAAAGTAAATGGGAGGTAGAAAATACATCATTGTTACAAGCAATTGAAGAAACCTACCAATGGGAATTGAATAAAGATTAAAATTACTGTATTATATAAACAAAGTAAATTAAATTACAAACTAAAATAGATAGTATGAAAATTGTAATATTATGCGGGGGATATGGAACCCGAATTCGTGATGTGGCAGAAGATATTCCAAAACCAATGATTCCAATAGGAGGTAAGCCCATTATTTGGCATATAATGAAAACGTATGCCCACTACGGTTATACCAATTTTGTTTTATGCATGGGATATAAAAGCGAAGTAATAAAAGACTTTTTTATAAACTACGAACTTAGAAGCGCCGATGTAACCATAAAATTAGGTAAAAAATCGGAGCAAATTATTTCAGAAACTACCCATGACGAAGACGGCTGGGAGATAACTCTTGCCGAAACAGGGTTGAAAGCCATGACAGGTGCGCGTGTAAAACGTATTAAAAAATACATTGGAAACGACGAAATGTTCATGCTAACTTATGGCGATGGAGTAGGAGATATTGATATAGAAGCGTTGGTAAAATTCCATAAGTCACATGGCAAAATGGTAACCTTAACGGGTGTAAGACCTCCAGGAAGATTTGGGGAACTTGGTATTGCCGATGATAAATCTACAGTTACAGGTTTTAATGAAAAACCTCAAGCAAGTGGCGGACGTATAAACGGAGGATATTTTGTTTGTAACAGAGAGTTTTTAGAACTTTTAAGTGATAATGAAGACTTGGTTTTAGAACAAGAACCAATGAAAAAATTGGTAGAACGTGGAGAATTGCAAGTATTTGAACACGGTGGGTTTTGGCAACCAATGGACACTTCTAGAGAGTATTCTTTGCTAAACGAACTTTATGATAATAAAAAAGCACCTTGGGTAAAATGGTAGAAAAAATGGTTTTTGGAGATGTTTATCGTGGCAAAAAAGTACTAGTCACTGGTAACACAGGTTTTAAAGGGTCGTGGTTATGTACATGGCTACTAACTTTAGGTGCAGATGTATATGGTATTTCTAATGAAATACCTACAAAGCCATCCATGTTTGTTGAGTTGAATTTGGAAGCAAAAATGAAACATATTTATGCAGATGTTCGCGACTTAGAAGCCATTAAAAAGATAATCAACGAGGTAGAACCTCATTTTGTTTTTCATTTGGCAGCACAACCCATAGTTTCCTTGTCATATAGAGAACCTATAGATACCATATCTACTAATGTGATGGGTACTGCAAATGTACTTGAAGCTTTAAGGGTTTATAACAAGCCATGTACAGCTGTTATCATTACTAGCGATAAATGTTATGATAATGTAGAATGGATTTATGGATATAAAGAGACTGATGCCGTAGGTGGTAAAGATATTTACAGCGGAAGTAAAGGAGCTGCCGAACTTATTTTTAAATCATATTATCATTCGTTTTTTAAAAATGAAGGCGTTCAAGTTCAAATCGCATCGGCTCGTGCCGGAAACGTTATTGGCGGTGGAGACTGGGCTTTAGACAGAATCATTCCAGACTGTATGCGCTCTTGGAGTGAAGGAAAAGTGGTTGAAATTAGAAGCCCAAAAGCAACCAGACCTTGGCAACATGTTTTGGAACCACTCAGTGGTTACTTGCAATTGGGAGAACGTTTGTATAATGATCATGCACTAAATGGTGAAAGCTATAACTTTGGACCAAAACCAGAATACAACCAAACTGTTCAAGAAATTTTAGAAGATATGAGTACTCGTTGGCATTTTAAAGATTCAAAAGAGGCTTACCAAGTAACGGGAGATATAAAATTTTATGAAGCGGGATTGTTAAAATTAAATTGCGACAAAGCATTGTTTTCATTTCAATGGAAAGCAACCTTAGATTATCAAACCTTAATTGAGTTTACAAGTGATTGGTACTATGAGTTTTATGAAAATAAAGGAGATATGTTTGCCTATACCAAATCGCAAATTGAATCGTATGAAAACAAAGCCAAACTCGAAAAAATAGTATGGACAAAATAACAGTTGATGGGGTTGTAGTAACTCCTCTAAAAAGAATTCACCATCCCAAAGGCGATGTTTATCATGGGATGAAAAAATCAGATGCAGGATTCGCTGGTTTTGAAGAAGCTTATTTTTCAACAATTCATGCTAACGATACCAAACCTTGGAAAAAACACTACCAAATGACCCTTAATTTTGTAGTACCCATGGGAGAAATTAGGTTTGTAATTTTTGATGATAGAGAAAACAGCCCAACCAAAAACAACTTTTTTGATATTACTTTAGGCGAGAATAACTATCAAAGAATTACAATTCCGCCCAATGTATGGGTAGTTTTTAGCGGCATAGGTATACAATTCAATTTGCTGTTGAATGTTGCTAACTTGGAGCACGATCCTAATGAAATTGAAAGAAAAGAAAACCTAGCAGATATCGAATATCAATGGTAAAAAAGAAAGTGCTCATCACGGGTGGTTCGGGATATATAGGAGGTCGTCTTTCTTTATATTTTGCAAACAAAGACTATGCTGTTACCACTATTTGCCATTCAAAAATACCTTCAGATGAACATTGGGTATCTAAAATGGAAAGGGTTGTTGTGGCAGATATACGCGATGAGGAATGTATGACCAAGTTAGCACAAGAAAAATTTGAGGTGCTCATACATCTTGTTTCTCTAGACCATTACCAGTCTAATCAAGCTCCTTCATTTGTAAGTTCAATAAATATTACACCTGTATGGTCGCTGTTAGATACGTTTTCTAAAAACGGTCTTTCTCAATTTATCTATTTTTCTACAGCTCAGGTATATGGAGCTTTAAGCAACGAACATGTTCGTGAAAACCAAATCTTGCAACCGCTAAATCCCTATGGGCTTACCCATCAAGTTGGAGAATTAATTTGTGATTATTACAACAAAACCTCCAAGGTATGCTGTAATGTTGTAAGATTATCAAATAGTTATGGCTCACCATTGTTTGAAGATAACAATTGTTGGGACTTAGTGATTAATGATTTATGCAAAATGGCTTTTTTTAAAAAAGAAATTGTTTTAAAATCAGATGGATCACCAAAACGTGATTTTATTCACGGTTGGGATGTATGCAATGCAGTTGAAAAAATTATTGAAAAGAAAAACAGTAAAGGGATTTACAACTTAAGTTCAGGAAATACTTTAACCATTTTAGAGATTGCTCAAAAAATTCAAAGTGTTTATCAAGAAAGATATTATTTAAAAATCAATATTTCGGCTGATATATCCAATGGTACCGCCGACACTGAAAAATATGTAATTGACAATAGTTTGATTGAAAGTATAGGATTTTTACCACTTTGGGATATTGAAATGGGTATTAATGAACTGTTTGATTATTTTGAGAATAAATTAAAAAACGAATAGAAGCCAATATGCCACAAGTTAGTGTAATTGTAACCACTTATAATAGACAAAGTTTACTAACAGAAACTTTGAATGCAATATGCAATCAAACATTTCAAGATATTGAAATTATTGTAGTTGACGCAAACTCAAACTATGATTTTTTTGCTTTAATAAATTCGTTTAACAACCCAAAAATTAAGGCATTTCAAAATGAAAATCAGGGTATAATTGCTACTAATAGAAATTTCGGTTTAAAACAAGTTACCACTAAATTCATAGCTTTTTGTGACGATGATGATGTATGGCTTCCAAACAAATTAGAAGAACAAATGAAGGCGGTACAAAAAAATCAAGTAGGAGACGAGCCTATTATTGTGCATACCAATACCATTTTAGTTGGAGATGACAGAAAAGATAGCATAACAAAGAAAACAAACATCACAAAGTTTGATGATTTTTTTTCAGGAAATCCGCTCACCTATTCATCAGTACTCCTTTCCAATTCAGAGTGGGTAAATTTTGATGAGAATCCAGCCAAAAGAGCTTCTGAAGATGCCGATTTATGGATGACATTATGTGTTCATAAGTACAATTTCTTTTTAATTAAAGAGCCTCTGGTAAGATATAGGATTGCAATGTCTTCAGCTTCAAGATTAAATTATGGTTTTTCTTAAATTAGATATGTATATGTAGTAGTAGATGCAATCCTCATATATAAATTAAAAAATTTTAGTAGTCGTAAGTTTGCACTATTTGTCATAAAATCATTGTTTAAATTTTCAGTAATAAAAGGATAAAACAAATAAAAACAATAAATTGAAACCAAACAATAAATTAATAAAAGAATTTTATTTAAACATTATAATTCTTCAATTATTATTCTTATCTTTTTCTGCGGTTTTTCACAAACTTGCGCCCATAATGTTTGTTGGTGCTTCTTTATTTATGATAATAATTCCCTATTTATTGATGTTTTTTGTTTTTTTCAAAAACATCAATAAAATTGCAATTTATGATTTAGAACTTTTAGGGGTATTATTGTTTTTTGCAATTTCAATTATATTTAGCAGGTCATTGGTATATTCAGAATCATTTTTTCAGTCTTTTTCTGGTGATATTTATATTTTATTTATTCCAATTTCTTTTTTAATTTTTAAAAATTTATTTGTCTCTTTAGGTAAGTTTAATTTAATCAGAAGTATCATTTTAATTATTATACTATTCAACTTTTTAAATTCAACACTTTATATCTTAGGTTTAAATTTTTTTGAAACTCAATTCGAAGATTCTGAAAATTATTTAGCATTTTCAAGATTTTCAGGACTTTTTGGAGGTCCTAATCTAAGCTCCAATGCCGTTATGCTATTAATAATAATTTATTTACTTACAGCAGATAAATTTAAAATAGTTAGCACATTATTGATGTCTTTTATTTTTTTTATTACGGTATTACCAAATTTATCAAGAGGTCCTTTATTAATTTTTACTATTTTCCTTTTATTATATATTATTTTTAATATGAAATATAATTTGAGAAATATTGTTTTAATGTCAATTTCATTTTTTTCTGTAATTTCATTTTTTGTTTATCTAATAAATAATAGTGAATTAGAAATGTTTTATAATTCTTTGCTAGAAAGAGTGGAAGAATTAGACGGAAAATATGGAAGACTGGATAGATTTATTTTAACTATAAATTTGTGTTTTGATAACTTTATTTCAATGATAATAGGTATAAAAGTATCTAATCAAACAATCAATGATGATTTTTGTATAAGTGATAACTCATTAACACTATTTCTTGCAAATTTTGGTTTACCTTTTGCTTTGTTATTTATTTTCTTGATAATAAGATATTTCAAATATTTCAATATTATAAATAATAATAATAAAATCATTTATACTTTAGTAATCATAAGTACAGGTGTTTTAAACAATGCAGTTCTATGGACGGTTTGGTCTTTGTATGTCATATTAGGGTTTAAATTGTTGAGTGTATCAAATCAGGTAGATCTTCACGGAGATTTACTTAAGAAAAATGGTGCATAAATTATTATGTTAAAATTTTAACAATGGTCCATTTTAACACGATGAATATCCCTCTTATAAGGGGGGGGGATTCGTGAAAAAAGAGCTTAATTCTTTCGATTAATCGAATAACATCCTGAAAGTTATATTATTTAAATAAATCAAATACAAACAATTTTAGTTGAATGAATAAAATATTGATCATTGGTAAAGTACCTCCCCCAATAGGTGGCGTGACCATACATGTGTCTAGACTGCTAGATTATTTGGAGCATAAAAATTTTAATTATACATTTTATAATAATCATGATTTTAATATTTTTACTTTTTTAGTGGCTATTTGGAGATCACAAAAATCACATATACACGTTAATAATCCCTTTTTTTTATTCGTTTTTACAATAATTTGTAAAATTTTGAATACCTATTCTATTATTACCATTCATCAGAATGTAGGTTGTTATGGAACTACCATGTCTATTTTTGAATTGTTGGCAATTAAGTTTTCAAATAAAGTTATTGTTTTAAATCAACATAGTTATGATAAAGCAATAAAGTTAAATCCACAGACTGTTTTGATGTCAGCATTTATCTTCCCTATAAAAATGGAATTGTTAGATGATACTTTGTATAAAAATATTGTAAAGGTCAAAGAACATTCAAAAATAGTATTTTGTACAAATGCATCTAGGCTATCTTATGATAAAAGTGGATGTGAGATATATGGTATTACGGAGCTCGTTGATTTTTTTGCATTAAATAGCGACGTTTCATTAGTTATTTCGGACCCAAGTGGAGATTTTTTTAATCATTTCAGGGAAAGAGACATTACGATTAGTAAAAATATTACAATGCTTTTGGGAGACCATCCTTTTATTGAAGTTATAAAGGCATCAGACTGTTTGATTAGAAATACAACTACAGATGGCGATTCATTATCCATTAAAGAGGCCATGTATTTTGGTAAGAAAGTAATTGCAACTAATTGTGTTGTGAGACCTGAAGGTGTGTTTTTGTATGGTGTTAATACAGATAAGACATTAAGTGATGCTATATTAGCGATAATAAATAATCAAATTCAAACCAAACAAATTCATGTTAATAATGGCGCTGACGATATATTTAAGTTGTATGATAACTGAATCAATGAAGGAACAGTATAATACTCCCTGAATCCTGGACCAGAGGTTTAGTTAAAAAATCACTTAATT
>CAZDHC010000078.1:0-16473 GCA_964505225.1 uncultured Bdellovibrio sp.
CTTGGCTATATATGATTTTGAATGATCATTGGTTTGCCTATGATCTGCAGTTCTTTCGTTTCACTGATCTAATCTGGCAGGCTCCAAGTTTGCTAATCTTAAAATGGTTTGGGCCGGCTGGAGTTTCTGCAGCTGTTCAGTCTTATAGTTTCATGTTAGCTATGCATCCATTTGTTTCTTGGGTGATTTGCCTTTTGATCATTTATAGGCGAAATAGATTAGAACTTTTGCCTTATTTCATTTTTGGATTTTATTCGATCAACTATTTGACACTTTATTTTTCTGCCGGAGTCGTCATAACGGGACTTTCCTTTTTCTGGCCTCTTGTGGTTTTGACTTGGACCAATGATTACAAACAAAGGTCAGATCTGCTTTGGACTTTATTTTTGTTATTTCTGGGATGTTTTACTCACGAAACAGCGATTTTTTTTCTAACCGCTGTGGCTGCGGTTTTTCTGTACGACTTGGTCAAAAAAGACAGCAGAAATAGAAAAGAAAAGATGATGATTCTATTTGCGACATCGGCAGGAGTTTTGTTCTATCTTTTTAGATTGATTTCAGTCAGAAGCACGTCGAGCATGAGTCACTTTCAGCAACAAATGCTGTTTTTGCCTTGGACTTTCAAGTGGTCTTTGCTTTTCTTTTTTTTCATATTTATTTTGATGATTGCTAATTTTTCTTTGAGCAAGATTAAAAAAAATATTTCCAGAAACTTATTGGCTGTTTTCGCAATTATTCCATTATTGTACTACTTTCTTCGAAATAGACAGTCGGAACCTCCATTTTCAGACGCATACACGGGACGGATCATTGCGCTTCCGATTATGGGACTTTTTCTATTAGTGACTTACTGGGTTTTTTCGGATTCCAATCTCGCAGAAAGAGCAACAAAACATAGAAAACTGATCTACCTTTTATGCTGTTCAATGGCCTTAGTTTGTTTTTATGACGACTTCTCGACTACTCGATTTTGGAGAATTAACTCCTCGGCAATACAGAAATTTTCGGAAAAGAATCTGAAATGTGTATCTATGCTTGACCAAAATAACGACTACGGAATTAAACCTGATGGTATTGGAAATGGATTTTTCTATTCATTAGTTTCTCAAAGAAAACCTAATCCAGACTTTGTGCTAATAGTACGATCTTCCAAACTTTTACCAGGAGCAGGAGTTCCCTCGAACCCATGCTATTTAGATAAAGACAGCCACTATGTAGTTGATGAAAACTCTAAAATTCGGTTGAAATCTAACCATTTCAATACTGAGGGATTAAATTTAGGAAAATACGATGAGCAGACTAAATAGAAATTTCATTTTTGTATCCGCTGGAGCTTTGATTTTAGCATTCTTTTATGCGTTTCTGTCACACCGTCCGATGTTGGGAGAAGGTAGCACTTGGTATTTGCATGTCTTGACTCATCACAAACCTTTTTTTGATCCAGTATTTTTTAGATTTTCAGATCGACTTCTACAGTATCCAACGATCTTGCTTTTGAAGCTAGGGCTGTCTAATCAGGTTGGAATTTACCTTTTGAGTTTTTTTTATTCCATGCATCCACTATTGAGTCTTATTTTTTGCTGGTGGTTTCTTGAAAAAAAGAATCGGTTGGAATTGATCTACTTTCCGATTTTGTCTTTAGTTGCAGCAACTTTGCCGACGTTACCTTTGGCGACGGGCATGGCTCCCGATGTATTGAGTATTTTTTGGCCGGTATTTTTTTTAGTTTTGCTAGGTGATCAAAGGTCGCTGAAGGATAAATTAATAACCATTTCACTGCTGTTTGCTTTGGTCTTTTCTTATGAACCAGCACTGTTGCTTTTTTTGGTGATAGCCTTAGTGGCAGGCTTGCGCTGGCTCATGAAATCTGATCGCTCCAAATTTAACATTCTTATTTTTGCTTTTTCAATTTTTTCGGTCTGCTATTTCATATTTATGATTCAGCGAACACCTCCAGAAATTTTAGATAAACACTCAAGTTGGATATTTCAACAATACGACGTATTTAGAATTTTTGGATTTTTTAGTTTTATCTTATTCTTTCTTTCGGCGATCCTATCCTTTCAAAATCAAGTCTTTCGAAGAATATTGAATCTATTTTGGATCGTGCTTTTTTCTTGGTTTCTATATAGGTTTTCTAATTTTGATTTAGGTGAAAATATGTTTACTGGTATTGGACCGACTTCAGCCTTTCCCGCTAGAACGACGGCGGTGCCGGTCGCGACGTTGATCGGACTTTCAGCTGTTTTACACTATTTTTTTTCAAGCCCTCGATATCGGCTATTTGTGAGTGAGAAACTAAATGTCTCTACTCATTTAATTTGTGGAATTGTTCTATTTGGTGCGCTTTGTGATGCCAAGACAACCCTTTTTTGGAATCAAGGCCTAAATTACGTCAAAAATGTTTTGGTTGATAAAAAAGGTTGCGACAGCATTCCGATAGAAGAATTTGCGAAAAAGATTTTACCGTCATCAATTCCAGATTTTTCGATAGCGGCGCTTTCAATTTCAATACAGATTATCGATGGAAAAAATGAAATTGAAAAAGTGGTTTTTACTGACCATTATTTTCCCAATGCTACGGGAAGAAACGCCTGTGAATATTTTGATGGTGAAAAAATTCAAAATAATCAAGGAGCATTTGTATACTTTCAACCCAGCCATATTCGGTATTCAAAAAATTTGATAGACGAACTTAAGAACAGAGCTCAATAAGGTAAAGCATTAGCTTCTTTTAAAACTCGAAAGACTTCTTCTGAGATCATTTTACTACCAAGGGAAGTAAAGTGTCCAAAATCACCACCAAAGTGATCAATGAATAGTTCCTCATAGGTTCTATTGTTTGAGGCTGATTTGAAATTTTCGAAATTTTCAACGAAAATGACTTTCTGGCCATGCAAAAATTCTTTGAGTTTGTCTGATTTTCGATTGGGATACTGCACGGCTACCACCGTGATTCCCATCTGAGTTAGTTTTTCTACTATTTGGATATAGTTTTTTTGAGTTGGTGGAAATTCCAAAAAGTTTTGAGTGTCATACTTTGTAATGAATAGGCTTTGAATTTTTGAAATCATTGATGACGTCGAACTATTTGACTTAAAATTTAACAGCGCCTGATTGTTCGGGAATTGCTCAAGGGCTTTTTTGAGAGTCGAGTCAAACTCAGCGTGTTTTTTTTGATTTTGGTAAAGTACCAGTAATCTTGACCAAGTTGAGAAGTCCTGGAGGTTCGACAGCAGAATTTGCTCAGCGAGAGAATGTTCATTTTTCTTTATATATATATCTGATAAAGTTCCAATGAGCGCCGAATTTCTGATTCCGATTTTATAACCATGCTCTAGAAGGGAAAGTGATTCATCAATTTGGTGATCGAAGTTGAAATAGCTGCAACCAAGTAAAGTGAGGGCCGTTGAACTATTAGGATCGATTTTGAGTGCTTCCAAGAAGTATTTTCGAGCCTGTACTTGGCCATATTTGTGAAATACTCCAAAATGATTGTAGAAAGTTTCACCTATCGAAGAATAGACATCTGCATTCGGGTAGTTCTTTTTGATAATATTGAAGTAGATTTCAGTTTCTTTAAATTGTCCAAGCTCCAAGTGTGTCAGGACTATTGATTTATAGATTTGGGGATCTATTTTTGACTGATTGCTGGCTTCGATATATTTCTTTAGGGCCAAGGTGAAATTTTTATTTTTACTGAATTCTTGTCCTTGTAAATATAGTTCTGAGTATTTTTTGGTGGTTTCGTAGATCTGAATATTTTTTATTTCTTTTGGTGGTTGTTCAATTTCGCTGGGACTTTTGGGTTTTTCAGCTTGGTTTACCAAGCTTATTGAGTTGATAGCAATTAAACGAAAGAACTTGAATAATTTCGAAGATTCGAAAATTGAATGGGTGTCGGCGAGGCTCCAAAAGTCATTAATCCCCATCATCAGCAGCACCATTTTGGGCTTATATTTTTTCAAATTTTCTTCAAGAGCTTGAGAAATTTTTAATGTGTTTGTGCTGGTCACGCCTTCATTTATGACCTTGTATTTTCCTGGGCCAGATTTTTCATCGAGAATTTGCTGAAGTTGGGCTGGGTAAGACTCTCCGAGCCCCCATGCGGTAGTAGATTCTCCTAAGCAAAGAATCACGAATTCTGAAGAACTACCCGGTTCCAACTTATTTGTATGATTTTGAAGACTTTTGTAAGCGAATCCGCCTAATTGAAGGGTCAATTCAACGACAAGAAGAGCCATCAAAATTAACAGAAATTTTTGGAAAAAAGTTGTTTTGAGTTTCATTTAGTTCTTACAATAGCGGGATGTCCTTTTTAGTTCAAATTCTAACTTGCTTGTTTATTAAACATTTTGCTTTGGCCTCAGTTGGCCAACAAATGGGAAATTGAGTTCGAAATGGGAATGCTAAAAAATTTTGTTGCGATTTTCTTTGGTGTTTTATTAGTTGGCATTTTCATATTCGGGACTGAGTTTGCCTTAAGTTTGTATCGAATGGATCCAAAGTTGACGCATGCTAAAAATGACCTGCCGCTAACTCCGCCTCCAGAGTCCTATGGGAAAAACCCTGATCCGAATGTGCCAGAGGATTTTATAATAAGTTACCCTGGTGTTTTCACTCGTTTCTACGAGGAAGGTGTCGAAGAGCGGAGTGACTTTCAAATTTGGAACAATTACGACGATGACCTGGGTTCAGTTAATGGAAAAAATATTACGGTCAGGCATCAATTGAGAAAAGGGAAATCTTATATATTTAATGTTAAGTATAAAACAGATCAATTTGGACGGCGGATCACGCCCGTCGAAGGCTCCGGAAAAAGAAAAAAGTTTTTAATTTATTTTGGATGCTCATTTATCTGGGGAAGTTGTCTTTCGGATACTGAGACCATTCCATACCTTGTTTCAAAGTTGGCTCCAGAGTTTCAGCCTTACAACTATGGAAGAGGTGCCTCTGGGACCAATTATCTTTTGGCGCTTTTGCAGAATCGCCAACTTCCAGCTGAAGTCGCTCAGAAAGAGGGGCTGGGGATATATGTTTTCATTAATGATCATGTTGAAAGGTCAGTTGGAGACGTTTTCAATACGGCGTCTATGTTTTTTATGCCCTATTTCGAATACCAAAATGGCGAATTGGTTAGAAATGGAAGTTTCGCTACTGGCAGGCCCTGGACGACTAAATTTTATAGAGCGCTGTATTCGTCGAATATTTTCAAATCTTTAAACAGATCTTTTCCGAGAATGGGTGAAAAAGAATTTCGTCTGACTTGTGATTTGATTGAAAAGTCCAAGGAAAGGTTTTTAGAAACCTTTCCTAAATCGGATTTTTATGTTCTTTTTCATCCAGTGTATAGCTCTTATTCAGCACAAATGATCCCTTGTCTGAAGGAAAAGAAAATTAAATTTTTGGACTATCAAGGTGTATTGGATGGTTCCGCAATGGAAAAATATATCATTCCATATGATCATCATCCGAATGCCCTGGCCAACGAGATCATAGCGAAGAAGCTTGTAGAAGATTTAAAGTTGAATGAATAAAAGGTGCAGTCTAAATGATAAAAGTTTTAAAAAATAGTTTTGTTGTTTTTTTGGTTTCCGCCGGTGTTTTTCTTTTCTTAAACTTGATTGTGAGTGCAAAGTTCAAAATCTTTGGGCACCGTCCTGAATACGCTTACCATACCGGTTATATGAACGGTTATAAATATCACCCGTATGTAGCCTTTACGACAGGGCACTTTCCAAATTACGGAAACCCCTTAGAAATTGATCGAAAATCTTTTGTAATATCTGGTGGTTCAACGGCTGCTGGAGTCGGAGCCTCTTCAGGCGAGTCCATGTATTTTCGAATTTTAGAAAAGAAAATGCAGGCCAAGGGGCTGATTAAAAATATTTTGAACTATGCGGTTCCTGGGTATGTTTCAAATCAAGAGCAAGCTATTTATAAAAACTATATTTGGGGTTTAGAAAAAGCTCCTGGGACCTTTTTAAGCTTAACTTCTTTTAATGACATGTATTTTTATTTGTTTAGACCACTTAAGGTGGGAAATCATGAATTTAGTTACGCTTTTGATTTGGTCTTTAGAAAGGGGTATCCAGATCCCGGTTCAGTTTTCCAAATTATTTTGAATGAATTTCGTAAGACAGCACTTTACGCTCAATTCTATCTTTGGTTGCATCCGGGAATTGAAATCGAAAAAAATCCAATTTTATTGTCATCAATAATCCGGGATCCCTATCAGCCGAAGCCGGATCCTACGTCCAACGAAGTCATAATTGAGGCCGCCAGAAATTTTTTGAACAATGTTGAGGCCACGGGCATTTTGGCAAAAAGTAGGGGGACAAAGTATATCGTCGTAATACAGCCCAATTATTACTACGGTGGTCAGTTGTCTCACGGTAAAAATGAATGGTTTGATGCCTTTGAAAAGCTCCAGAAGTGGATTGATCAGGTTGGGCAGCAGAAAGCGGCATATGACAGTTTTTTTGATTTGATATTAAAGGGGATGGCTCCAATGCAAAAGGCTGGCATTGTTCAGGTCCTGGATATGCGCGCTTCATTAAAAGATGCAGGACCTGTGTTCCTTGATCCCGTGCACTTTGATGATCGTGGTTCTGAAATCTTTGCCCAAAAGTTGGCGGCACTCTTAGGTGATTAAGCTCAGACTTAGGTCCGTTGACACAATTTTAATCTTATTTAGAATATTTGTTTGGAGTCTAATAAGATGAAAATAGTTGACCAGATTTTGGATTCTCCAAGGAAAACACTTCTTTGTGTCGGTCCTTTAAGTACCAATATTATCGATAGCTGTATTGAAATTTCCAATAAAGAAAATATTCCGATTGTTCTAATTGCCTCGCGAAGACAGATTGATTCCGCCGAGCTGGGGCGGGGCTATGTTAACAATTGGTCGACTCAAGAGTTTGTTGAATATGTCAGATCTAAACAATCTCAGAATATTTTTTTAGCTCGAGATCATGGTGGTCCATGGCAGGGAAATATAGAAATTAAGAAACAAATGAATGAAGCTGAATCAATGGCCACAGCTAAGAAGTCATTTGAGGCGGACATAGATGCAGGAATGCAGTATTTGCATATTGATCCTAGCGTACCGATTGGCAATGAAACTTTGGAATTTGAAACCATCGTATCTAGATTGTTTGAGCTTTATGGGCATGTTTGTGAATATTCCCAATCAAAGGGAAAGAAAATACGAATTGAGTTGGGAACAGAAGAGCAAAATGGAAGTCTTCCCAATTCGGTGGCTTTTGAAGATTTTTTGAAGCAGGTGCAATCATTTTGCAAAAGCCATCACTTTCAAGAACCTCAATTTGTTGTGGTGCAAACGGGTACAAAAGTCATCGAAAGTAGAAATGTTGGAGTTTTCGAACAGCAAGTTCCCCAAAGTCGTGCCAACACGATCCGTTCAATTAAGAAGTCTTCTGAAATTGCTAGAAAATATGGAATATTTGTTAAAGAACACAACGCCGACTATTTGACGACCGAAAATTTAGCATTAAGGCCCTTTATTGGAATTAAAGGTTCAAATGTCGCACCCGAGTTCGGTTTGCTTGAAACTAAAACGCTGATTCACTTATTAAGAACCTACGAGTCAGAGCGGGACTACAATGATTTTGTTAGAATCGTACTTTCATCTGAAAAGTGGAAGAAGTGGATGAGTCCAGACACCAATACGACTTTGTCTGAGAAAACGATGATTGCAGGTCACTACTGCTATTCGGATCCAGCCGTCATTGAAATTAAGGCACGATTGCGCACCCATTTGACTAAACAGGGTATCGAGTTAGATGACTATTTAAAATCGGCAGTCAGAGCTGGAATTTACCGATATGCGACCGCATTTGGATTAGTGTAATGGAAAACTTTGGTGGCAATCGAATTCGGAAACAGATTGATTTAAATTCGGGAGCAGTGAACTTTGCACAGGATCGTTATACCTACAATAGTTTTCAAGTCGAAGTCGGTGGCGAGAAGACTCAGATTTCATTGTTAGGATTTTCAGTTTTGTATGTGCTGAGTGGACTCCATGAAATTGAAGGAAACCTGTTAGAAGAAAATTCATGTCTTCATATTGAGGGTCTTGTTGATCTCGTCATTTCAACAAGAAAGGCCGGACAATTCCTTTTGGTCACTTCTGCGTCGAGTGCAGTTGAGCAAAAGAAGGTAACTTTTTTTAAAGAATCACAATTGAAGCTGGTTGAAAAACCATGGGGATATGAACGCTGGTTGAGCAATGAGTCGACCCATTTTGCATTTAAGAAAATTTTTATCAAATCTGGCACCAGAACTTCGCTTCAGTTTCATGAATATAAACGAGAGACAAATGTATTGATGAATGGAAATGCTCGATTGTTTTTCAAGAAAGACCAACAAATTGACAACATGTCGGTTCGTGATATCAATTTGGGCTTTGTTGACTTAAACTCGGTGTCGTCCATTGATGTCTGGCCATTGACGATTCATCGCCTTGAAGCACTTTCAGATATCATGCTATTTGAGGCATCAACTCCAGAAGTGAATGATGTCATTCGTATTCAAGATGACTCCAATCGAGCTAATGGACGAATAGAGTCAGAACATCGGAAGTCCTAATGCCTAAACTTGTGTTTATACCCGCCGCAGGTACCGGAAGTCGGATGGGAGAGCGCGGGAAGATCATCAATAAGGCACTGCTGCCGGTCGGCGGTAAAGCCGTTATTTCAGAAATTATCGAAATGTTTCCACCAGATTCCGAATTTGTGATCGCCTTAGGATATAAAAGGAATCAAATAAAACAGTATCTCAATATTTCTCACCCGAATAAAAATATTAAATACATTGAAGTCGATCGATTTGAGGGCGAAGGGACCGGCCCCGGCTACACTTTGAATTTTTGTAAGGCCCTTCTATCGAGACCATTTTATTTTATTTCTTGTGACACGATCATAAAGGACTTTGTTTTCCCAAGTGAGACCCACAGTTGGATGGGATGTGTTCCAGTAGGAGCCAACCCCCAGGCCTACAGTCACGTTCTGACGAATTCAGATGGTGCTGTTGTAGAAATAGTCGACAAGGAAATTCCTCCTTTAGGAGCCCAGACCTTTTCTGGCTTTGCATTTATTAAAGACCCCGAGGTTTTTTTTAAAGGCTTAGCTTCCAATAGCAATGTGAAATCATTTGAAGTTAAATCAGGATTTCGTGAGTTGGCCATAAATGAAAGTGTGTTATCCAAAACTGTTCGATGGACTGATGTAGGAACCGAGGAACTGTATCAAGACATACTCAATTCAGAAAGCCCCTATGATTTCAGTAAAATAAACGAATTTATTTATTTCGAAGGACAAAGAGTTATCAAGTTTTTTTCGGACGAAAAAATCACTTCAGCAAGAGTGAAAAAAGCCGGAATGGCTACGAAGGCATTTCCTTTAATAGATATTCAGAGCGGTCAGTTCTATTCTTACAAAATGATTCCTGGAGTCACTTTGTATAAAGACCTAAATCCCAAAAATTACAATGCAGTACTTGAGTTTTTGGTGCAAGACTTCTGGAAAGCCAAAGAGATAACGGCCTTTCAATTTGAAAAGGATTGTGAAAAATTCTACCGAAATAAAACCCTAGAAAGGGTGAATCTATTTCTTCAAAAAAAGCCTTCGTTTGACTCGGTTTCATCAGTTAACGGTGTTAATATAAAAGAAATAGAATCTTATCTTAAGAAGATTGATTGGAGTGCTGTCTATCGAAATTCAAAGGCCTATTACTTTCATGGGGATTTGCAGCCCGACAATATTATCATTTGTGCGGACGGAGACAGTAAAATAAAGCTAATTGACTGGAGGCAAGATTTTGCGGGGCAGGTTGAATATGGAGATATTCAGTATGATTTTGCAAAAATGCTTGGTGGTTTGCTGCTGGATTATACAGCCATTAAGCAAAACAAATTTTCAGTTAGAATTGAAAATAATTTGGCAGTTATAGACGTTCCTTCAGTTGAGAGCAAAGAGACTTACATCGAAATGCTAAAATCGACTGCTGCTGGTTTTGGATTAAATTGGCAAGGCATTGAGACAATGGTGGCGCTCATATTTTTAAATATGTCGCCGTTGCATACGCCGCCCTTTGATGAAATGTTGTTTCTATATGCTAAGAAGATTTTCGAAAAGGGGCTTGGATGATAAATGCTGAAACAAAATTATACATTTCAGCCTCAAGTCAGCCTGGAAATTTCGGTGCGACAGTATTCAACACTCTGTTTGAAATCGAGAAAATTGACGCCTTGTATTTGCCGCGGCGATTTACTGAAGCTTCAGTTCTAGTTCAGGCAATGATGGATCTGAATATTCAGGGGTGCGGGGTCTCGATGCCCTTGAAGAGCGCAGTTGTAAACTACATGAATAGTATTTCTGAGACTGCCCGTGTTTGTCGATCGGTCAATACGATTGTTAACCAGAATGGTAAACTGTTGGGCCACAACACCGATGTTGCCGGGGTTGTGGGGGCAATTGGAAATTTGAACTGCGATTCTTATGTCATCTATGGTGCAGGTGCTGTGGTTCCATCGATTTGTTATGCTCTTAAAAACAGGCCTAATGTGAATATATCAATGATTGGGCGAAATTTAGAAAAGGCGAAGCATGCTGCAAGTTTGAACCAAGTGAAGACGGCTGACATAGTCCCATCTGGTAAATTTACTTTAATCAATGCGACACCGAATATTTCTTTAAATGTAGACCCTCTATTTGATCAATACCTTAACAGTGCCGAATGCTATTTTGAGGTGCCTGTTGGAAAAAATTTATCTGAAATATCCAAATTAAAAATTTCTCAAGGTGGAAATGTGATAATTGGTGCGAAAATGTCTGCTTATCAACTTAAAGAGCAGTTTCAGATTTATACAGGAAAGAACATTGGAATAGAGATCATTGAGGGAATTGTAAGGGAAAAATATTTAACAGAAGAGGCAAAAAGTGTTTTCTGAAAATGATCTCTTCGTTAAAAATACCTTCTATTATTTTTCTTTGGTTTCAGTTTCTGTAATTATCCTGATTTTTTTGTACAGTAGACTTTGGAAAACACGGTCGGAAACAGTTCCCAAGACTGTATTGGGAAGATCGGTCCTTTTCTTGACGGTTCTGACATATTTCGGACTTGGCCTGATTTTGTATCCCGGATTTATCGGGAATGATGATCTTTTTTTAGCTCTTCATGTTCAAAAAGGTATGCCTTCGGGATGGCATTCGTTTTCGTACTCGGTGTTTCTGACTTTCTGCTTGGGAATATTTCAATCTTTTTTTGCAAATACAGTAGTTGTTCTGATTCTTTTTTTGGGAATCATTTCAAAAGTGATTCGAATTATTGAAGATGGTCTTGATAAAAAATATCAAAAAATTAGCTTAGTTGCTCTGACCATTTTGTTGGTCAATCCACTTCTGTTATCACAGATTTTTTTTCAATGTCGAGACACACTTTTTTCATTAACACTGGTCTATCTAACTTTGTATTTTTTCCGGAAAACAAATTTTAGCTGGTGGGAAGTTTGTGTCATTTCTTTTTTGTCAGTCATGATGGGGGATTTAAGGCAAGAAGCAAAGTTTTTGCCAATCATAATTCCGGTTTTGATGTTTGTTTGTCATTTATGGAATCAAGCACAAGTAAGGGTTTCTGCAGTCACGACAATTTTCTTTGCAGGGTTTTTCTATGGGTTTGCGCCTTGGTACTTTGACTATGGATCTTATTCAAAGGCTTATCAGTCTACCTCGATGATTTTGCCACTTTCAAAAATATATCACGTCTATGGTAAAGAACGTATTTCTCCGGTTATCAATGAAAAGATCAATCGAGTGTTGGACATTGAAAAACTGGAAAAATATTATTCACCTGTTGATATAGATCCTTTTCATAATGGCGCGTTTAACTATTCCGCCACAGACAGTGATTGGGTCGAATTCAAGGATACAGCAAGAGGTCTTATTTTTGAAAACTGGGGGCTTTTTTTAGAGGGTCGATTCGAGCTATTGAAGTCCATGCTTAATGGCGGAGTGCCTCAGCTCATTTTTACTGACTACTCTGATTCTAATGAAGTTGCATATCAGAAGGTTCCTAGAGAATGGATTGGCCAGAGCCATTTTCCAGATTTGAGATTTGAAATAAGAAGTGGTCTGCACAGCTTATTGGAGTCCAGCGGCTTTTGGATACGTCTGCTCTTGTTTGGATGTTCAATTCCAATTTTGTTTTTAATTTTTTGTGTTTTCAAATATAAAAGAATTGGAATAATTGGGGTAGTGGCCTGGCTTGTTTTTTTCAGATTGCCGATCATTTTTTTGATCGCACCGGCCAGCTATTTGAAATACATTAGCTCAGTTCTAATGTTTTTTACTTTTTACTTTCCAGTTCTGATTGCCAGCCATCAAAGTCTGTTTCAAAGGTTCTTGAAAAAATCTCAGTTGAAGTCTTCAGATTTTTAAACTTTGATCGAAAAAGAATAACGATAGAAGCCCATCCGACTTTGAAAATCTTTGCATTCGAAATTTGATCTTCATGGGTCCAAGTGATGGGGACATATTTCGGATGTAGATTTTTAATTGATAAAAGGCAGGTCAATCCCATGTTGAAAACAAAGTCATTTGGTAGGGCTTCAATTTCATTCAGGTTCAGATTTTTCAGCGAGTAGATATTTAAGCCAGATCCGACATCTTCGACTTTGAAATTTAGCAACAGGCTGTAAAGCAGATTGACGACTCGGTTTCCAGCTATTCTAAATTGTGAATAGCCGATGAGCTTGGAGTTTGCACTAAATCGGGATCCGATAATTGTGGGTGATGATTCATTTAGTTGACTCAGCAAACCTGAAATATCAAGAGCTTTTGCCTGATGATCCCCATGGAATACCAGTACGAAATCAATTTGATTTTCTTTGGCAAATCTAAATGCGATTTTGTGGCTGCCACCCAGTCCATAGTTTTCTGAGTTTTTGATGATTTTAGTATGAGAGGTCAGCCATGGATCCGCTTGAACTGCCGATTTGGCAACGGCGGCAGTTTGATCTGAAGACTTGTTGTCGACGACTAGAATCTGAAATTGAATCAAAAAATTTTTTAAGTGAGTACTTAAATCAGACAAGGCCGCATGGATTTGAGCTTCGCAATTGTAGCAAGGAACGAAGACTAAGACTTTCAACCTTGATTTTCCTCTTGCTTAAAGAAGTCGCCTGCCCATTTTTTGTCGGGGTTTATAGATTGCCACTCGTCATGGGCAGCTTTGCATTGGGCTAAAAAATCACTGAGCTCTGGATAAAGCTCTGTGAAATTGTATTCTCTGCGCTTTTCATATTCAGAGACAAAGGCGTGTAGATCCAATCGTTGCCACTTTTGTTCAGATTCAATGTAGGGTTGCCTAATATATTCAATAAGTCTTTTCATTCGAATAACTTCAAATTCATGAAATCCAGCTAAGTGGCCTTTTGCTTTTGCTGTGTTGTTTTCCATAATTTGCAGCGAATGTTGAAGTTGATTGCTGGCGTATTCGCAATCAAGAACCTTTACGGACAAAAACTGAGGGTGTCTTAAATAGGAAATATCTAAAAAAATAAAATTCTCAGCTCCACGATTGGACTCGCGCTCTTTGAGTTTGTTGATATAGGCAACTAATTCGTGAAACCTAGGGACTGAAAAAAGATTAAATGTGCACATAAAAGTTAAATTGATGTCATGCACATTCTCCATCAAATAGTCTAAATTCTTTTGAAACAGTTCAATATCAAGGCCATCGCGAATTGCTTCGGCTTGCTTTCCCCAGGTATCAAGGCTTGTATAAACATAAACTTTTTTGACCGAGTTGTTTTTTTGAATTTCCTTAAGATTCGATACGAATCTTTCCATAACTTCAAACGGCACGCCTAAGTTGGTATTGATTCCCAAGCTCAGGTCTGGCTTTGGATTTTGCTTAACATAATCCAGCATTTTGAAGGTGGATTTTGCTAATAATGGCTCGCCACCAGTGACTCGAAATACCTTTAGATCTGGGTAAAGGGATGGCCACCATTCCCAAAAGGATTTGACGTAAGGATTTAGGTCTTCATCTTGAATCGGCATTTTATCTTCTTTTTCAAGATAATAGGTCGAATTATAAAGGCTATGAGTCGGATAGGGTCCTTTTTCTTTTATTTCATTTTGCCACTTTGATGAGACTGAGGGGTGGCAGTAAGCACATTTAAAGTTACATGTACTTGAAAAAGAAACCTCTAGGTATTTTGGATTAATGTTGCCTGTGGCGCCGGCCTTTATGACATCGTCAAAAAAAGGCGCCGCCCATTCGTCGTTGGATTTAAAATGACGATCTGAAAATTGGGAGCCCGGCAGGTCTTCGATATTCCAACAATAAGAGCATTCTTTAGGGCGTCCACCTTCAAGCATTTCTTTTCTTTGTTGTTTTTTGAACTCAGTATTGTGTAGGGCTGAAGGATTGTCTTTCAACTCAGCTAAGGGAACTTTGTGGGTGGCCGGGTGGTGGCAAGAGTGGGTGTGGCCTGTCTGCAAATGAATGGTGACCTGGAGCCATTTAGCTAAACAAAATCCACGGCCAACTTTATCAATTTTCTCTCGGGTTTTATTTAAGACATCAGTATCTGAGCTCATTATTTTTGCTTTCTGCTACCTTTTTTTTTTGCCAGTATATAGCATCTTAACATGATAAAGAAATCATCTTGCAGAAGTCTATTCTTTTGAGATTCCGCAGGATTAACGCCATGGGTTGTGGTTGTAATTGGAGTTGGGATGCTGAAGTCCCTTAGTTATAAAAACAAAATTTTATTTAGATATTTTGTCGGACGTGTTTGCTACCCACTTGTGGTGTTGCTTAGTTATATCTGTGTGTACGTCGTCAAGATCAAGATACGTTCCATCATTGGTGGCGCCGAAGTTTGGCATAGAAACAGCCTTCGACTTGGAACCTATCAGCCGCTGGTAAGTGATATCGACATTAGCCTTTATCTGAATGATGTCTTGCCATCCCATCAAGCGCAACAGATCAAAGTTACTGCTCAAAAAATAAAGTCATTTTTTCCCATTTTGGGGGAAATCAATCTGTACTCAAATTTAGATCGGGAAATTTTGCGATCAAGCTTTAATCAATTTGAAATGCAAAGAGATCCCGAGCTCATGAGTCGATTGGGCTTTGAGGTGTCAAAAGACGAGCATTCTGTAAAATCTCAAAGAGCTGTTTTTTTGTTTAAAATGCTGTTTTTTGATATTCACAATGTGCGAGCTTACCCTCAAGCGCGTTTGAAAAAATGGCAATATCACTTAGGTAGAAATGTTGCCCCGGAACATTTGTTAGAAGAAATTTTAGCAGAACTGGCAAGTCTTTTAAATTTTCAAAGCGAAACCAAAAAGCGTTTATTGGAAGCGATAGATCTTTTTTTAAAGCCACCAGAAAAAGTTAACTTTGAAAATGAATGTTTTAGTGATCCTTGGGTTTGGTGTTTTCTAGTGAACCACATCGGATATGCCTGGGGCAATCGGCCTAAATTGAGCGAAAACCAGGCCAGTGTTGCCAGGTATATGATTCAATGGGAATTTCATGGTTTACTGTCGCAAATGAGGCTGGGGGAAAGTCACATTGATTTCAAAGTTCATTTACAGCATCTGAAAATTTGTGCTTTTGATTTGGAATCTGAAATAGATGGCGCCTTTTCTTTAAAAAAGGGCCTTTCCTATTTAGAAACTTTAGGGAAATATTAAATTATATTGGCTTCTTCAGCTAACATTGAAAACCAACTTGGCCATGGCAAATTTTGATTTGCTTCGGACTGAATTGTTTTTAAATAAAGCTCATTGAATTCGGCGTGTTCTTTAATTGATCTTTTTAAAGACGTTGAAATCGATTTGTCGAACTTGGCTTCATCAGAAATTTCAAATCCATGGTAAGGAGAAAGTGAAATAAACTCGGATTTCGGGTCAATTGTTTGATCGGCGCTTGATTGCTCAAAGTTGATTCCACCTTTTGACAATACGTCATGCTTCAGGCTCGAATCCGAGCAAATCAAATGGTCATTGATTTCAAGAAAGTAAAATCCTTCCCAAGAGTGCGACATTTGCACTTGGGGCCAAGTCAGCACTTGATTGTTTTCTGGTCCGAAATAGCGGCAGAATTCAATCATAAATTTGATGGGGTAAATTGCATCGGTATTGCTGGGGCTCATGCGTATTGGAAAGAAAATCTGCTTTTCCATTTTTTGAATATCAATTTCAGGGTGAGAGCTGACCCATTTTTCTAATCTGGTTTCAAGTCCCTTTAATGAGCAGTGGTTTTCTCCGATCGTAGCGCAAACGATCAGCTTGTTCGGTGCCGATTTGTTGGAATTAAAGGGCTGAGTCGATACAGTTCTGTAGCTACCGACAAAGGGCTGCCATGCGGTCGGAACAAATTTTAAAAGAGATGAATTTAAATAGATCTTACTTTTAAGTTTGCCAGGGCGAGGAA
>CAZDHC010000079.1:0-16018 GCA_964505225.1 uncultured Bdellovibrio sp.
TAGCAATCTCCGATTCAATTTCTGTATATTTTTTGCTAACATAAAAATTCAACAAACAACAGGGAAAACACCATGGCGACTTTCGCAGCACGTGAGAATTTAGACTACATCGAGCAGCTCTACCAACAATTCAAGCAAAATCCCAATTCCGTCTCTGCAGATTGGAAAAGATTCTTTGAAGGTGTCGAGTTCGCCTCAGACGGTTCATTGGGACTTTCTGAAAAAGAGTTAGATGTTTATCACTTGATTTCAGCTTATCGAAACTACGGCCATTTCGAAGCAGATCTTGATCCATTGACGAACACACCTGCACCGTCAGATCAATTGGCCCTGAAACGTTTCAATTTGGGTGATGCGGATTTGGAAAAGAAATTTCAAATCGGAAATATCATAGGCAAACCCAATGCGACTTTGAAAGAAATCGTACAACACTTGCGCGCTTGTTATTGTGGAAAGCTGACCGTTCAATGTGCCGAAGCTCTGCCTGAAGTTCGCAATTGGTTCATCAAAGAATTTGAACAAAACAAATCTCAGTTCAAATTGAGCGCTCAAGAGAAGAAAGATATCTTTCACTCTTTAACTCGAGCGGAAAGCTTAGAAAAATTCATTCACACCAGATACGTCGGAACCAAAAGATTTTCTGTTGAAGGCGGAGACTCTATGCTGCCAATGCTAGAAACTTTGGTTTCTCGCGGTACCAGCAAAGGTGTTGAAGAAATCAATATCGGAATGGCTCACCGAGGTCGAGTGAACGTTCTTGCGAACTTCATGGGTAAAGCTCTTGAGTACATTTTTGCAGACTTCAATGGACCAACTGAGACCACTGAACCCATCGACGACTTTGACGGCGACGTTAAATATCACTTGGGCTACAAATCCGTTAAAAAAACTGAAAATGGCGAATGCCTTGTTAGCCTAGCTTTCAATCCCTCGCACTTAGAAGCAGTGAACCCAGTTGTTCTAGGAATCACCAGAGCTTCTCAGCGCAGAAGAAAAGACACTCAAAACCGCAAAAAAGTAGTTCCAGTATTGATTCACGGGGACGCGGCGTTTGCAGGACAAGGTGTGATCGCTGAAACATTTCAGATGTCGAACGTCAAAGGCTACACTGTTGGTGGAACAATTCACATTGCTGTCGACAATCAAATTGGCTTTACCACCAATCCTGAAAACTCAAGAAGTTCACACTATTGTTCAGACGTTTCAAAAATTATTGCGACTCCGGTTCTTCACTGTAATGGTGATGATGTCGAGTCTTGTGTGCGCGCCATGGACATTGCACTTCGCTACCGTCAAGAATGGGGTCGCGACATTGTGATCACCATGGTTTGCTATCGCCGCTTTGGACACAACGAGGGCGATGAACCTGCCTACACTCAACCTTTAATGTATGACATTATTAAAAAGCACCCGACTCCACGGGAAATTTACGGAAAACAATTGATCCGGGAAAATGTCATCGATCAAGCTCATTACGACGGATTATATAATGAGAAGATCGACAATATCCAAAAGGTCTTCGAGAATACCAAGGCCAACCCTCCAAAAATTCAGCCCATTAAGTTTGAGGGCTTTTGGAAAGGCTATCGCAAAGGAAAACCAGAAGACTTTGATCAACCGACCAATACCAAAGTCGACATTCAAGTTTTGAAAAAGGTAGGAAAGCTTTTGAGTGAATACCCTGCTGGCTTTACTCCGCATCCAAAACTTTTAAAGCTTTTGGAAACCCGAAAAAATATGGCGGATGGAAAAGAACCTTTAGATTGGGGAACGGCCGAGTTACTTTCTTATGGTTCCTTACTTTCTGAAGGCACTTCGGTTCGCCTTTCTGGACAGGACTGCGTTCGCGGAACTTTTACTCACCGTCATTCGGGTTTATATGATTCTAAAACCGGCGAAGCTTATTCGGCTTTAGACACGATCAATTCCGACAAAGTTGAGTTCTGTGTTTATGATTCGGTTTTATCTGAATACGGCGTTTTAGGATTTGAATACGGAAACGCGATCAGCGATCCAACTTTTTTAACAATTTGGGAAGCGCAGTTTGGTGACTTTGCCAATGGTGCGCAAATCATCATCGATCAGTTCTTAACTGCCGGCGAAGCCAAGTGGCAACAAATGTGCGGTCTAGTATTACTTTTGCCTCACGGTTACGAAGGTCAAGGTCCCGAGCACTCGTCGGCAAGACTTGAGCGCTTTTTGCAAATGTGTGCTCAACACAATATGCAAGTTTGCAATTTGACGACCCCGGCGCAGATTTACCACGCTTTACGTCGCCAGATTAAGCGTGAGTTTAGAAAACCGATGATCATTATGTCGCCAAAATCACTTTTAAGACATCCAAAGGCCACTTCAACACTTGAAGAACTAGCTGATGGAACATTTCAAGAAGTGATCAATGATGCCAGCGTGAAAGATCCGAAAAAAGTGGAAACCGTGGCCTTGTGTTCCGGCAAAGTTTACTACGATCTTTTAGAGGAAAAGGAAAAATCAAAAATCGAAAGAACAGCACTTGTTCGAGTCGAACAGATTTATCCAAATCCAATGAACCAGATCAAAGCGATTTTGAAAGCGTATCCAAAAGCGAAAAATCTAGTGTGGTGCCAAGAAGAACCAAAAAACATGGGCTCTTGGGGTCACATTTATTTCCGCTTAGCTGAGATGATTGAAAAGGAAGGCTTTAACTTAAAACTGCACTATGCAGGCCGACCAGATCGATCTTCGCCAGCAACGGGTTCAATCTATCGACACAAAGTTGAGCAAGCTCAATTAGTCGCGGATTGTTTTAAGATTTAATTTTTTATTATAGTTTTTTTAATTTACTAGCTCGGAAGGAACCACAATGAAATACGACGTCAAAGTCCCCGCAGTCGGAGAATCGATCACCGAAGCCACAGTTGGCTCTTGGGTGAAACAAAACGGCGAAGCTGTTAAGCGCAACGATGTGCTAATGCTTTTAGAAACTGACAAAGCCAGTGTCGAAGTTGTCGCTGAACAGGATGGAGTATTAAATATCTCTGTTCAAGCCGGCCAAACAATTCCAATTGGAACTGTCGTGGCCCAAATCGATTCTGAAGGTAAAGCCAGTGTTGCTTCTGCAGCACCAGCAGCCAAGCCTGCAGTAGCCGCGGCACCAGCTCCAGCGATGGCTGCATCTAATGGTGGGGGTGCTATGAACACTCACCTCTCACCTGCTGTGCAAAAAATTGTGACTGAAAAAGGAATTGATCCTGCAAGTGTGCAAGGCACAGGAAAAGACGGAAGATTGACTAAAGGTGATGTGATGAACACACCTGCTGGCGGTTCTGCTGCTCCGGCTCCAGCTGCTGCAAAACCTGCAGCCACACCAGCTCCAGTATCACGTGGCCCTTCAAAACAAGGCGACGAAAAACGAGTGGCCATGACCACCATCCGCAAAAAAACGGCAGAGCGCTTGAAAGCAGCTCAGAATACCGCTGCGATTTTGACAACTTTCAACGAAGTGGACATGTCAAAGGCCAACGAGCTTCGCAACAAATACAAAGACAAGTTCAAAGAAAAATACGGAACCAGCCTTGGCTTTATGGGGCTTTTTGTAAAAGCTGCGATTGAAGCTTTAAAAGACTGGCCAGCGATCAATGCTTCGATCGATGGCAACGACATCGTTTACAAAAACTTTTACAACGTGGGTGTTGCCGTTGGAACTGAAAAAGGTCTTATTGTTCCCGTGATCAAAGATGCGGACAACTTGACTGTTGCCGGCGTAGAGCTTGCGATCAAAGGTTTTGCCAACAAAGCCCGCGAAGGCAGAATTTCGATCGACGACCTAAGTGGCGGAACTTTCACTATTTCAAATGGTGGAGTTTTTGGCTCATTGATGTCGACTCCGATTTTGACACCTCCGCAAGTGGCTATCTTGGGCATGCACAAAGTGGAAGATCGCCCAGTTGCGATCAACGGCAAAGTGGAAATTCGCCCAATGATGTATTTGGCTCTTTCTTATGACCACAGAATCGTTGACGGCAAAGAAGCCGTTAGCTTTTTAGTGCGAATCAAAGAGTGCGTCGAAGATCCTGAGCGTTTGGTTTTAGAAATTTAATAATTGTACGGTAGCTTTTGTTTTGGAGGCATCATGTTTGATTTAGTGGTAATCGGTTCAGGTCCTGGCGGCTACGTCGGCGCAATTCGCGCAGCTCAACTTGGTATGAAGGTCGCCGTTGTCGAAAAAGACAAGGGACTTGGCGGAACATGCACAAACGTGGGTTGTATCCCTTCAAAAGCTTTGCTTGAAAGCTCGGAGCTGTATCATGCCGGCCTTCACGACTTTGAAGCTCACGGAGTCACCGCGAGCGAAATCAAGTTTGATTTGCAAAAGATGCTAGCGCGAAAAAACAAAATCGTTCAGCAGTCCAATCAAGGTATCGCTTTTCTTTTCAAAAAAAATAAAATCGAAAGCTATTTTGGTTTTGGAAAAGTTTTAAAAGCTGGTCAGGTCGAAGTTACCGCTGCCGATGGAACTAAAACAGTTCTTGAAGCTAAAAATATTTTGCTGGCCACTGGCAGCGTGGTGACCGAGCTTCCGTTTTTAAAATTTGATGAAAAGAAAATCGTTTCTTCGACTGGCGCTTTGGCTTTAGAGAAAGTTCCTAAAGAACTGATCGTCGTTGGCGGCGGAGTCATCGGACTTGAGCTTGGCTCTGTGTGGTTACGTTTAGGGGCCAAAGTCACAGTGATCGAGTTTGCTGATCGCCTATGCCCTGTGATGGATTCACAGATGATGTCGACTTTGCAAAAAGTTTTAGCAAAGCAAGGCATGAAGTTTATGTTCAAAACCAAAGTCACCGGCTCTGCTGTTAAAGGCGAACAAGTCACTTTGGATTATGAAAATATGGCCGACAATTCGAAGGCTCAGATTTCTGCGGATGTGGTTCTAGTTTCTACCGGTCGCCGACCTTTTTCAGAAGGACTTGGCATAGACGAACTTGGAATTGCAAAAGACAAACGTGGTTTCGTCACTGTGGACAAACACTATCAAACCAATATTCCGGGAATCTACGCCATTGGCGATTTGACTCCGGGTCCAATGCTAGCTCACAAAGCCGAAGAAGAAGGCGTTGCCATTGCAGAAATCTTAGCGGGACAAGCTGGACATGTGAACTACGACACAGTTCCAAGCGTGATCTACACTTATCCAGAAGTCGCATCTGTGGGCTTAACAGAAGAGCAAGTGAAAGAAATGAACATCCCGTTTGCTGTGGGAACATTTCCCTTTATGGCCAACGGCCGAGCACGAGCTCTTGGTTTTACTGAAGGCATGGTCAAAATTATCACGGACTCTAAAACAGACCGAATCATTGGTGGCCACATTGTTGGACCAAGAGCATCGGAATTGTTAGGTGAAATTGTGATCGCGATGGAATTTGGCGGCAGCGCCGAAGACTTAGCAAGAAGTTTCCATGCTCACCCGACTTTGAACGAAGTAATTCGCGAAGCCGCACTTGCTGTGGACAAACGAGCTCGACAAATTTAAGGATTAGAATCTAATTCTTGTGATAACCGCTCCACATCAGCATCTTTGTTGATTTGCTTTTGTGGAGAGTTTTGAAAAAATGTCTTCGTGGTTTTCGCGGCCACGGACTCTTCGGTACCAGTGATTTTTTCTCGTCTCATTTGATCTTTACGACTGATCAAACCATCCCGCTCCACTTTTTCTGGAGGATGTGCTTTCTGTAAATCTTGAGCCAATTGTTTTTGCGATTGTTGGCTTTCTTCGATCATGGCATTAAAATCTTGAACGGCGCTTTCTTTTTTCTTTTCAAAAACGCTATTGGGATCTTTTTTAGCGTCTTTCTTATAGGTGAAGTTTTGAAAGGAAAATAGAAGCATCATCAAAGCGACTAGGCTTGATAAAATCATCCACATTTTTCTTTTCATAACTCCTCCTCTCTGAACAATATCAATCTAAGTACTTATCGACGAAAACCAGACAATAGATGAGGAAATTTTGAAACGTCTCAATTTGGGACACAAACAAGTTAAGACCACGCCCTTAAGTCCGATAAGTAGGTCATAAACCAAGGAAAAAAATGTTCACAGCAAAATATGTCGGTCATGCCTGTGTACTATTGAATTTTGGTGGCACCAAGATTTTAACCGATCCCTGGTTTGGCCACCCGTGGTTCGCCAGTGGCGAGATTGCGTATCCACCGATAACACCACTTTCGGATAAGGAACTCTCCGAAATCGATGCGATCCAAATCTCTCATCTGCACCCGGATCACTATTGCACCAAAACACTCGCCTTAATTGGCAAAGATGTTGATGTCGTGATTGGCAAATATCCCTCACCTGCTTTTAAAGAAAGAATCGAAAAATTAGGATTTAAAAAGGTCATTGAGATTGGCGAATCACCTGTGACCTACAAAAATTTAGAAATCGGGATTTTCCTTCCAGCTGTTTTTGATTATTCATTTGATTCTTTGCCAGTTTTCAAATTTGAAGAAAAATCTTATATTTTCAATAACGATTGCATTTTGACTCTTGAAAAATATAAGCATATCAAAAAAATCTTCGGCGTTTTTGATGTGGGCTTTTTGGGCTATACCGTCGTGAACCCCTATCCGAGCTGTTACCAGCTGGCCTCAAGCTCGAAAGAGACTGAGCTCACCAAATCACAAGCCCAAAGCTTTAAGACAGTCGAAGATATCGATGACATTTTACAATTCAACAAAATCGTACCTTACGCCAATGGCTTGAGACTTTTTAATGAGCAGGATCTTCATCACAATCAGACCTTCAATAACCCTGTTGATCTGCAAAAATCATTTAGCAAAAAAGACAAAATTCAAATCCTAGAGCCTAATGATATTTATGACCCAACTGTCGCCAGTAAAAAAGAATTAAAATTTAGTTACACTCCGGCTCAGATCAACGCCTTCATCAAAAGCCAAAACTATCAGCTACACTATGAATTTATTCATGAAGGCCTTTTAGAAAAAACCAATTACGAATCCTTTTTTGACCAATATTTAACGGCAGCCTCAGGAAAATGGAAAATCGACATGGGAATTCATCTCAACATTTTCCATCGAGATAAAGTATTGACCCTCACCTATGTTTTCAAAAATAAGACTTTGTCTAGATCACCTTTAGCTGCAAAACCTGAATTGGTGATTTCATACCGAGCCGAATGGCTCAATGAAGTCATGCACAAAAAAATATCCATGCTGGCACTTTATTTCAACTTTCACTTTCATGTGAAAATCAACGACCTCACCCTAAGAAACCAGTACTACGTTCACGGCTGGTAAAAAAAAGAAAAAAATAAAATCGAATATTTTTTATCAACATGGGATTTCCAACATCCCAATCTGATACACCCCTCTTTGAACCTCATGTTTCCACCTATTCAACCGATAGTACTAAGGTCCAGTTAATTCCAATTTAAAAAGGGGAAATCAGTGTCTTCAACAAAACGTGTGCCGCCGTCAGTTGCTCCAAGCCAAGCGGAACAAAACCCGATACAAACGAATGTAAATAATGAAAAACCCTTAGTCTCAATGCCGTTTAAAGAATGGACCCACGAACAAGTTGGTGGCGCTATGCCAAATCCCAATTGGGATCCAATCCTTGTTAAACCCGCAGTTGATCCCGAAATCGTAATCCATAGACCAGATATTAAGCCTGAAATGCCCCCATTGCATCCGGGGCCACCTGAAATTTTTAAATCCGATTTGAATTTTGCTGAGCTAAGGCACAACCTTGTCGACATTAAAAATCAAGAAGCTGAAATCATAAGTCGACTGCGCGCGATGGATGAATTTTCTGTAGTGCCTTTTGTAGAGCCGAAACCATCATCTGGGAATGAGGAAATCGCCCATAGAATGATCGAAGAATTGAATCATCCCCAGCCTGGCGGATTCGTTGGCGGAGCAATCGGCGGACTTGTTGCCGGACTACTTAAGGGCGAAATTGCTGGTGGAGCTCAAGCGCTAGTTGATGAAGCAGCTAAGCGAGCTCAACATGAAGGCGCAAATCAAGAAATTAAAGCAGCAGAATCAACAATTGGAGATGCAATTAAAACTGCACTTGGACAAGCCGGGCCGACAGTCGAAGGCAAGATTGAACCGCACTTAATGGCGGGCGGAGCTTTGCCACCTGTTGATTGGGAACACAATGGGGTAGCTGGCGAAATTGCACCACCAGACTGGGATCAGGTTAAAGTGGCTGGAATGATACCTCCATCACCAGATTGGGATCAGGTGGAAGTGGCCGGCATGATACCACCATCACCGGAATGGGATCCACAACCGCTTCCAGAAGTTGAAAAGGACGGATTAACAGAAAGACAATTTCTATTGAATCAACTTGCTTCTCTTCAAAGTAAAGAAGCAGAAGTAGAAAATAGATTGATTGAAACTGGTCACGGCGACACAGTTAAACAGATCGAAGATCAATTTGCTTCTTCTACGAACTATTTTCTGCCGGAAGACCCTAACTACGGATATGATAGACCAATTCCACACATCGAAGATCCCATCATGTTTGCTCCAGGCGACCCCAACTCGCCGAATTACCATAGTTCGTTGCCACCAGAGGTTCCCGGAATAGAGATCAATAATTCTATTGTTGATGATCCGATCATGGGCGCTCTGGTGGATCCTTCACAAGATTCAAACCATATTGAGCAACCTGTAAATCCATTTACAATGGAAGGCGGAGGTGGAATCAATTTACCTCCTCATGTTTTAGGTGCATCAGGATTTTTTGGATCTGCCATCGAAGCTGTTGGACACGTAGTTCAGCAAGTTCAAGCACCAGAGCAACAACAAGGTCACCACTTTAGCTCTGGCATTATAGGTGGAGTCCTTGAAGCTGTTTCGCATGCTGTTCATCAAACACAAGAAGTTCAACCTCACAGTTTTGACTCGGGAATCGAGCAAATGGCTCATCATGTGGCAGAGGAAGCAATTCATGAATATAAAAATCATGACGAACAAGGACCACACTCATTACAGCATGGCCCACCTGATATGATGGATGCGCCAAGGCATGAAGAAGAGCAGCAACATCATCGCCGTCACCATGATGATGAAGGCGGCGGCGGATAACCCGCCGTTACGCAAAAAAGTGCCTGGCACCTATTTGCAGACTGAAGAAAGAACCGTCAGCGTTTGATTGATCGCAGGCGTTGGCTCGGACTCGTGCTTCGGACTGTATTCAGCTAAAATGGAACTTTTGGCTTTTTGACATTGCTCTGGCCCAAATGGTTTTTTCGCCGGGATCTCGGACAAACTAAAATAAAGAGTGTCCATATAGACTTCGTCTTGTTCAAACTGCCTTGGGTTTTTACTACGAATGCTTTTGATTGCATTCAATGATTTCTCTAATATCTTCACTTGAGCATCAGCGCCTTTTGCCAACCTTAAATTTTTACTTAAATTCAAAACTTCACTGTCGACGCTTTGTCGCACCGTCAGACCGCTTTGTCTGACAGTCAATCCACCTAAAGCTTCGTTCGCAGCAGACTTATTACCCAAAAGGGCTTCCGTGCCTAAACAGACAATAGCAACTACAATGACAGATACGAATCTGGTACGCATGTTCCCTCCTTGAATACATTGTTCAGTTCATCTCCGGCTCGCTTCACAAAGCTTAAATAACCATGGCTTCCACTGGATTGATAAAGCATCAAATACGCTGGAAAGCTCAATTGGCCCGAGCTCCATTTCAATTTATAAGTTGAATACTTATTTCCCTCTTCATCCTTGGCCGTGATTTTTTCAACCGTTGGACGATACTTCAATTTCTGTGCTGACATTTTATTTTGAATATCTTCAAATTTTCTTTTTCGTTCGGCCCACTTATTGTCATCATCCTTGGGATTTCGGGTCAAAATTCCGGTCTCGGGTTTGACCTTGAGGTAAATAAAACTTTCCTGTCCAAACTGAAAGTCAGCCACCGTTAGTTTGCGTTTCGAATGTTTGACGGCCTCGAGATAATTCTTAAAATTAATTGCAGCGGATTTGGCTCCGGCATTAAAAGACAAAATCATCATCATTTGCATCAGTTGATCTTTGTCGTAATCACTTTCTTTCAATCCCAATTCTTTCATGCGCCCAAAAATATTAATGTCCGGACGATTCATAAAATACTGTAAAGCTCCTCGATCTTGTTTGTACTTCACCATCAAATAAAAAATATTAAGAATCGGATTTTCTGGAGCTAAGATCAATTCGCATCGATGCGCCACTTGATCATTTGCCGCTTTCAAATTTTTCAAAATTGGAGCCAGTCGCTGACATGCCGGATTTTGTGAAGTCAAAAGTTCTTGCTTGTATTTTTGAAACTCTCCATTGGCATGTTCGATGGCTGGTCCCACCAGTTGCGAAGTTCCCACGTCATACCCGCCACCAAGAGCGTTCATGTGCAAGCCACTTTCGTTGTACAACTTCGGCAAAAAATCTCTTTGTGGAACATTAAAGCAAGTCGAAAGATCTCCAAAAGTATTGTAGATCGAGTTGACATAAGACTTAGACACACACGGCTTCATCACCCCACGTTGCGGAGCACCCGTTGGATTTGGGCAAGTGGCAAACAATGAACTTGTCTTTGTCTCAGTGCCTTCCATAAACTTTCTTAAAATGTAGGTCATACAAGCTCGAGGAAAATCTGAAGATCTCTTGGCGCGCTCATCCCTGATGATTGGCGGAATTTGGCTCAATCCAGATTCTAAATAATTTCTGTCTTCGCCACAATTCGCCGGATCTTCAAATTGAAAATATGGCGAATCAATTCCCGCAGTTGCAGCTGAATTGATACAATTGCAATTGTAAATTTCCTGCGCGCCCGAAGCTCCGATTTTCTTTAATTCATTTGGGATATTTTTCCCTGCAGAAATAATTTCGCGAATTTGTTCTGAGAGTTCTTGTGGAGTCGATGTCGAAGACAATGATGTCTCACCGCTTATGCCAGCAGAGTCCTTAGATTTTTGCGAAATCTTTGTGATCACAAAGGCTGTGATCACAGAAAGACTGACAAATAAAAATACGAATGATTTTGGAACTCGAAACACCCAAGCCTCCAATAAGCTTCTAGCCAAAACTTATCGGTCAAAAGGCTCAAAAAATCCATGAGACAAGAGGCTAGATGCGCCTACATTTCTTCAGCACCGGTATCCATCGTGTCAGCTGATTCGGACAGCGGTGACCACTTGTCATCTAACTTGTACTTGGCTCGGATAGACTTTCGAGCGGCTCGATTTTCGTCTAGTGTTTTTTCGATGAAGACATTAAAGCTGCTTTGGTAAATTTGATCTTCACAAGTAAAAAGACGATCCACATTTCCAATTACATTTGGCAGCTTTTTTGGCTCCTTAGTTCGCACATTGTCTCGATATACCACTAACTTAGTCTGCAGTTCCGCATCTAAACCTGCGACAGTTTTAAAGTTCGAAACACCCTCTTTATCAATAGCCACATCTAACGGCGTGACGTTCAGATTTCGAAAAGCTTTTTTGAAGTTGCAATTCGCAGAGCTCCTAGGCAGAAGCTCTGGCTCCGATAGATCTCCCCATTTTTTTGAAATATCCGCCAGCAAGTCTGGCTCACCATAGATCGCATCACCCGAAACCAACACCAAATTGACATCCGCTTGAGTAGAGCTGACCAAGGTCGAGTAAGGATCTTTCACAATCGAACCCTCTTTGGGTTTTGCAACCAACATTAGGTCTGCTTGATATCCCGGCGCCACCTGGCCAATCACTTTTTCTAAGCGCAAAGCCTTCGCAGCATTGACCGTGGCCATTTCCACCAAGTCTTTGTCTGAAATGGATTTCACGGCATTCTTATCTAGGTATCTTCGTGCAATCTTAAGTTCATCTAGAAGATTTTTACTTCCGGTCGGAGTCCAATCTGCCCCAATCGCCAAATTGATGCCAAAACGGCGAGCTCTTTCGACATCCAAGGTTTCACCATAAAGAAGCAAGTTCGAAAATGGCGACCAAACAATGGAGATCTTTTTCTGGGCGGCATCTTGAAATTCTTCATCACCCATTCCGACAGCGTGGATCAACACCATCCCTGGGCGATTTAGCCCTAGCTTCGAAATAAATTTATACTCGGCCTTATTGTAGTTGTCCGTACGCATGCCTTCGGACAAGTGAGCAATCACGGCCATGGCCCCTGGGGAAGTTAAGTATTTAATTAAACTTCTTCGCGTCGCTGTTTCATACATGGCCAAATAGCGACGAATTTTTTTATCAACAGAGATCACGCCTGCTTTTCCAAAAAAATCCATAGTCGTGCTGTCGCCAATAAGACTCAGACCACTCATTGGTGCCGTCGGCATGCTCAACTGCATATAGCCTTTCGCTTTCGGTGGATTTCCAAACAGCCAAAGCTTCATCGCCTCGAGCTGAGCCGCAATTGCCTTGTCATTCATTTTAAGTTCTTTTAGTGCAATCACAAATTGCGCCTTGAAAGCTTCGAAGCCCTCAATAGTTTCGGGTCCCGAGTAATTCAAATCTGTTCCCAACAATAGGCGCAAACCAGTTTTCATGCTTCGTGGTTGATTGTAGAAAGTTTCAAGCCAATTGATAATTCCGCTGTCAGTTAAAATTTTTGTCAGCGCTTGATCATAAACTTGATCGACTGTTGGTTTTTCTTCACCAGCACCTAATGGCCTAGTCGAAAGCCTTTGAACTTCAGGATCAATTTTCGATTGATAAACAGCTCCCAACAAAGAGGGATCTAGGATATCTGTCGCCGCTCGGATTTTTTCAGTGTTACCGTACTCACCCGGAATTTCGATATTGTGAATTCCAAATCCAGCAGCACATCTTCCATCATTTCCCAATCCTTGAAGGGATGTCACTCCGCCAGTAAGGGCTTTGATTTCTGCCCAGCGAACGGCAGCACAAACTGTGTTCCCAGGAAAGGCTTTCATATTATAAGAAACCGCATCTTTATAAGGAGCAAATTTCTTACGCCATTCAAAGCGATTCAAAAATTGTCCTTTTGCCAATGGCCATAAGGGTAGAATGTTGTACTTAATATGGCTGTGCATATCGACCATGCCTGGAAAAATAATGGATTCAGTTTCAAACACATCCATCCCAGTTGGTCTTTCATCCGACACTGATTTGATCAGTCTTCCGGAAATCACCACATAAGACTTTTTATTGACCGAAAGTTTTTCCGGTAAATAGCCGCTAATCGCATAAGTTCTGGTCACCGCCGGTTTGGCTGTCGAGGCAAAATCGGCAGTTTGATCTTTTTTTATGGCAAAAAAGCCAATCAAAAGAATGCCAAGCGCAATGCCGCCAACCCCATATCCGAAAAAGATCCGATTTGAATTCATCATCTACTCCGAACTTCCTGCGGATGGTTGCGGACTTGTCTGCAAGCGCGACTTAGTAAAAATTTGAAGCGAAGTCTGGTAATCATTTGGATCCACAGACTCGATTTTTTGGTTCAGCTCCTCAGGCTTAGCTGGATATTTTCTTTCACTGACCCAGCTAGGAGCATCAAACTTGTAGTAGTCACCATTCCAAACGTTCACTTTACCTTGTTTCACGTAGGCTCGAGCAGATCTAGAGCCACTGGTTCCCATCCACCATCTTGTGTGAGAAGGTAAATCACTTCTCGGAATCGCCGTCAGCTCTCCCTTAAATTTTCCAACTACTTTGAATCCCAAGACTTTTGCGATCTCGCCAGCTTCCGAAATCCAATTCTCAATAAATTTGATTTCCAACGGCGAATTGATTGCCACTCTAGAAACACCAGCTGGGTTGTATTGATCCATCACTTGTTTTGCGACCGGACCAACTGTCAGTACGAGTTTTGTTTTTCCCAATTTTAAAATCGCATCTAAAATCGAGCTCCGAACCTTGACCACTTGTGGATGAGCTGCAATATCTTGAACTTTGGCCGATGCTAAATCCAAAGTGTCCACTGGCAACGTTCGAACAATTAGATAGTTGTTAGTCACGCCAACACTTCGCAAATAATTTTGAAGTTGCTGTCCACCCGTTCCGGTTAAGGCTCGAGTCGAAAACAGATCATCATTGGATTCTTGATCTGCCAAAATTAAAACTTCGGGATTGGATAGATTTCCTCGATAAATTGGCCCATAACCGAAAGACGAATGTTGAGTGACTCCAACAGACATAAAATCAGGCCATCCGCCAGCAGCTTCGCCAGTGAAGAGCGCACTGAATGCGCCAGGACCGCTGTCGTACTGTCTTCGGCCTTCGACACTTTTTGGACTTTCCCAAGGCAAATCACCTGGAGCCATCTTCACATCGCTGTAAATATCTTTTGGCTCATCATAAAGAACCGGCAATGTTTTTGGCTTTGCCGCAAAATCACATTTGCCATTGATCACCAATGCATTGTTGTAGCAACCCGCATCCGAAAAAATCTGAATTCCATCAGCTCCCCGGCGGTTGGTGGTCGTTCCATCTTTTCCCATTCGCCAATTTGTTCCAAAGGCAAAGTCACGGTATGGAATCGCAGCATCTTTGTAATTGTATCCTTTGGTAAAATCCTGCTTCATTCCAGGATCTGCCGGCATCCAATTGGGATTTGCTTGAATCCACTTTGCAACTGTCGCGGCTCTTTCCGCAAACTGACCGCGTAGCGAGTTGGCCGCATCAGCTCCACCATTTCTTCCGCTGGCGGCTCCAGGGTGCATCACTCCGATGGCTTTTGCGCCTGGAGCAATCATACTGGCATCACAATAAGATCTACCCAATTGAGAAGACGAACATTGACCACCGTGCGACCGGATCCAAGTTGCCAATGTATCTTTTCCAGCCGATCCAACACCGATGATCAACTTCACAGTCTCTTTATTTTGGCTCAGCATATAGTCAAACATGCGATGACGGTGCTTCACCATGACGCTGTCTTTGTCTTGCGCAAGCCAAGTTAAAGCATTGGATCTAACCTCTTTTTGTTTCACGTCTTCTGGACTGTCACAAGGAACTTCACGAGTCGATTTTTGATCGGCCTTACAAGGCGTTGCTCTTTCACCATACTGGCCCGTGATGGTGTAAATGAAAGTGTTCATAAACAAATAGCTTCGATCAACTCCAAAATAGTTGATGAAATTTTGCATCTTAGTTCCAGTCGATCCAGTGAAAGTTCGATTGGAAACGTTTTCGTCTTGCGCTCCTTCTTGTCCGATCACAAATACTTTCACGCTATTTGGTGTCAGGCGACCGCGGTACCACATCGGTCCCACTTTCCAACGAAATTTTTCTTGGCCATCGTCTTTGATTTGCGCACTTTCGGCTGCTTGCTTGTAAATAGCTTTTCCATAGGCGCGATAGTTTGGAGTTTCAGCAAAAATATCAGGCCACTGTGAATCTTTCGGCGGACCGGCATCGTACTCGGAAGGTGATCCTCTTTTATCTGAAACAGCTGCTGGATAACGAAATTCCGAATTGGCAATAACTGGCGAAGTCGCCACCGGAGTTGGGTCCGAATGCGGAATCAAATTTGGCAAAGCAATTGGAGAACTTGAACAACTCGTTAGTAAAATTGCAGCCAATGAAAGTGAAAGTTGTTGGCGCAAGGGCACGCTTAATACCGGTTTTGGATTCACGATAAAATCTCCTTAAAATATTGAAAATAAACAACACTTTAAGTCTATCGGCTGGCGGTACTAGGGACGAGTCAAGTTCGGACAATTGGATCAGAGTCCAGGCCTTACAGCAAAGGACATTCGTCGAGCATCCTATTTTGCGAAATATCAATTCGCTAGATCTAAGTCACCGGCGACTTTACGTGGCTTTAAAGAGATAAAATCACTGATGGATCCGGCAATAGATTCGATGGCACTGCGAAGGCTCACTCGGACTTTAGGTTGTTGCTCTTTGGCGATCATGTTGTTGATGAAATTTGCCATTCTTAAACCTGACAAATACAAACGCTCATCCACCGAATCAATAAAGCGAGCGGTGTATTTTGCCTCATCTTCATCTTTATATTGGTAAACAGCATTGCGCAGATTTAAAGACTCCTCCAACCAAGCA
>CAZDHC010000080.1:0-15900 GCA_964505225.1 uncultured Bdellovibrio sp.
CTTTCTCCCGCACCCCTAGAAAGACCTTGGAGACGATGAATCCAACAACACCGAACAACAATCTGCCACGGGATCCATTTCTCTTTACTTCTGGGAACGTGTGGCCTTAGAGCTTAGCTACACCAATGGTCTTTACATCAAAAAAGAAAAACAGCCCAATTATGCAGGTGCATTTCTAAGAACTACGACTCAATACACTGACGTTTATGGCACCGATTTAATCTGGGTTTTAGCTGACAAAAAAGCTGTCTTTCAACCGTTCATAAAAGGTGGCGCCGCTTTTGTTCGTATCAAACAAGTTGTAGCCGACGAGAACAGCGGCAACCCTTGGGAAATCTTGTACAATGGCGTCTCGCCAAGCTACGGAGTCGGCACCAAATTTTTTATCACCGAAGCCTTCGCAATTCGCGCGAGCTGGGATGCTCTTGAAACTCCAACCACCAATGGAACCAAAGTCACCGAGTTCACAGGCCGCATGGGAATCTCTTGGGTCTTCTAGTTTTAAGATTAATTTTGGTAGCGACTTCAGTCATTGTTTTGTCTGGTTGCCAAATCAACTACTACCTTAAAAGTGCTTACAATCAAATGTCGATGCTCAGCTCAGCCAAAGACTTTGCCGAGGCTGAAAAAGATCCACAACTAACTGTTGACGAAAAAAGAAAGCTCTCGCTTGCACAAAAAGCCCGAGAATTTGCCGAGCAAGATTTGCACCTTAAATCGACCAAAAACTACACCACATTTGTTCAACTGAATAGACCTTATGTAACCTACGTCGTAAGCGCAGCCGAGAAATGGCAATTGAAACATTACCTTTGGGACTTTCCCTTCGTTGGAAAAATGCCCTACAAAGGATACTTCAATGAAGCCGATGCCGAAAAACTAGAAAATGAACTTAAGTCAGAAAACCTGGACACTTTCCGCCGAGGAGTTTCGGCCTATAGCACTTTAGGTTGGCTTAAAGATCCCTTGTTATCATCGATGCTAAAGTACAAGGATCATGATCTGGTCAACACAATCATCCACGAAACTGTTCACGCCACCATCTACATAAAAAACTCAGCCGACTTTAATGAGCGCCTAGCGGTATTTTTAGGAAACAAAGGTGTTGAAAAATTCTATTTTAAGGAAGAAGGCCCCGAGTCGAACACCTTAAAAAAAATCATAAATGAAAATGCTGATGAGAAATTGTTTTCCTATTTTATTTCTCAAGAATTGAAGTTGCTAGAGACTTGGTATTCAGAACAGTCAAACAAATCCGATTCCGCACGTGAAGATCGGCTCAAAGAAATTCAAACTCGCTTTCTATCTGAAGTAAAGCCAAAGCTAAAAACCGACAACTACCATCGCTTTGCTGAGATCAAGCTTAACAACGCTCGCTTGCTGAATTACAAAACTTACGTGCAAGATCTAAGCGACTTTGAAAAACTCTATGAAAAAGTCGGTGGCGATTTTAAAAATTTTCTAGATCAATGCAAAAGTTTAGAAAAATCAGAACATCCCGAAATTGACCTAAAAAATCTTTAAATTACTTTTCTTCGAAGACCTGAGGTGGTGGAAGCTTCATCTTAACTTGGGCTGCTTCGCTTGGCATAACTTCGGTGCCATTGTTACTCAATCGATCTGGCGATGAAAAAGCCAACTTCAGCTTTGATGCCATTTCATTTTTTAGCACGAAATAATGAGTGGCTTTTTTCGGACCGAACATTTTCTGAACCTTATCAATTTCTTCAACTGGAATTTCACCATAGGATTTCAAAAGCTTCTTTTGTTCATTTAATAGCTTTTCCTGCTCTTTGGGATTTGCACTAGCCGCCAAGCTCTTTAAATTCGCTTGAATCTTTTCATTCGTTTGATTGCGTTTTAAATTGAGCTCTCGAACCAATTTCGAAAAGGATTTTTCCTCGGGCACAGAAAGGCTTAATTCATCCGATATTTTCCAAATGAACAATTCTTCGACTCGATTTTTTGAGCTCGAAATAGCCCGAGCTTGCGAATGAAAAATTAGAGGAAAAAATAAAAATATGTAGAATTTAGATAAGGACTTCAGATTTAACTCCACAAAGCAAAAACCCCATGGAGCCAATCGGAATTAGTGACTACACTATCTCGTCTTTGTTTTTTCCATGAGATGATTAAATTCATCTTTAGTTAAATCATCAAAGCTTTGGCTAGCCACGTCTACAAAAAAGTCTCCTTCATTTTGATAACTTAAAAATAAAGCATCTTCTTCTGGATGAACGGCCGATTGTTTTGCCATCTCAGTCACTGGATCAAACTTTTGTCTTAAATTCGCTGTTGCCAGAAAGCTAGCAACAATGGCAACACAAAACACTGCGGTGCCCACAGTCGCCACTCGCCAGGCAATTTTTTTGGCTGCCTCACGATGTCGACTTCGGACGACAATTATTGGCGGAGGAGCCATTTCCGTCTCTTCTACCTTTGCCATAATTTTATTGGTCAATTGTTCGTAATAGGCATCATCTAGATCTGGTAAGTTGATACTGTTATCTTCGATAAACTCTTTCGTTTCTTGAAGACTTGACACAATCTCTTGATCGGCTTTTGAATGCTTTAAAATAGACTTCACTTCTACCCGGGTCGCGGGATCCAACTCACCCTCGATATAATCAAGCCACCAACTTTCATTTGCTGAATCTTGGTTGGCCTTACTTCCTGATGTTTTTCCGTCGTTTTTAATCATGATTCCACCTCGGCAGTTCGTTTTTCCATTTCCATAAAAAACCCACCCATTTCATCATTCCAATTTTTCAAATCTTGATCAGATTCAAGCTCTTCGCGAAGTCGCATCAAAGCATGTCGGTAGTTCGCTTTTGCTGTGTCATATGGACAATCCATGATTTCAGCAATTTCTTTGAAACTTAAGTCTTCGTAAATTCGCAAAGTTAGTGCCGTCTTCTGTTTGAACGGTAAGCCATCCACATGCTTGTGAAGTAGTTTTGAAATTGCCGTGTGAACTAAGTCTTTTTCCGCCCGAGGAGCCACCGCCAAAGGAACATCATCAATATCAGTTGTTCCTTCTCTTCGATCACGCAATTTATTTTTTGCGGTGTTGATCGCAATTTGAAAAAGCCAGCTCTTAAAGCTTGATCGGGCTTCAAACGAAGCCAATCGTTCATAAGCTTTGATAAAGCTTTCTTGAACTACATCTTCCGCAGTATCGACATCTTTGACAAATCTCATGCTCAATCGCAGCAAACTCTTTTGATGTTTTCTCACAAGCAGCGAATATGCCTTTCTGTCTCCGCTTCGAATTTGATTCACAACTTCTAGGTCCGATAGACCACTTGGATCTAACTGGATCCCTAGACCCTGTGTGTTTCCTTTCTCAGCCATAGACTCACCCCTCTTGAAAATAGGTTAAATCTCTGAAGAAATTTTAGGGAAACCTTCCCCAAATACGTCCTCAGTTCCTCCGATCAACCTTGCGTAATTAATGTGCAACATCGGCGCCAAGATAGATAGGCAAAATGACACTAACTATACGAATTTATTAGTTATTTTATATATAAGAATTGCTTATGTAGACTCGGTAAATTTAACACGTATCTGATTAATAGAATCCGCTAAACTATTCTCAACTGCTAATTGGCAGCAGTGACTCGGTTTCTTCCGGACTGTTTTGATTGGTACAAAGCGCCATCTGCTCGCTCAAACATAACTTCCCAAGCGGCCTCGGTTGGCTGTCGACTTGCAACACCTAGCGATATGGTCACAGGAATTTGTTTTCCTTCCCAGGTGAAAACCGAAGTTTCAATAGTGGTGCGAATTCGCTCCGCGACTTCTAATGCAATTTTGATCGGAGTTCCATTAAGTAGAATGACGAATTCTTCTCCGCCATATCTGGCGAAATAGTCATTTGAACGAACCATCTTTCCGCCGACAATTCCACCTAAAGTTTTCAATACATAATCACCAGCCGAGTGGCCGTAGTTGTCATTGATCTTTTTGAAGAAGTCGATATCCATAACAATAATACTTAAATCTTCATTTAAAAATTCCGAGCGCTTCATAGCCTCGGGACCTTTTTCAAGCAAAGCACCTTTAGAATGAGCGCCTGTTAAACTGTCCTTTTCGGCCTTATCATTTAACTCTTTATTGGCAATTGCCTCTATATTACCGCGCTCTAAAAATTTAAAAATCACATTTCCAGTTTTAATCTGATCATTGTTTTTAATTTTCACTGGCGACATAGGTTCTAGGGTTGCACCATTGACCACTGTCTTATTAGAAGAGCCCAGATCACAAATCGCAACTTCAGAACCTACCACATTCACTCGAGCATGCGAGCGACTCACACTTTTATCGTCAATAAATATTTGAGACTCAACCGAGCGGCCAACAATAATTTCAGATTGAGTCAGCGGGAACTGTTTTCCGACATAGCCAGTTGGGCCCATCAATACAACCAAAGCCGGCGGAGCTTCATCCGCAGCTTTAAGTCGTCCTCGAAACGTGTCCGAGGAAACGATACTGGTTTTTTCTGATTCGTCACCACTTGGTACCATGATTTAGTATTATAGAGGCGAGAATCGCCCATCGACAAGGATCAGGATTTTAATATTTTTTTAGCGAGTCTTTTGCCCAGCTCAACGCCCGGTTGATCAAAAGGATTGATATTCAACATTTGACCGACTCCGGCCACGACCAATTGCCAGTACAATAGCTGATAACCTACTGACTCGGCATCGACTCCGTGAACCCGCAAAGTCAAAGTGGAAACTCCTGCCTCGTTTAGGGCAGCTTTGGTCCCCTGGGCCTGAGCTGAAATCAAATCTCCCATTTTATGACCTTTGAAAAACTCTTGATTTGCAAATTGAGTTCCCTTGATCACTTCACCAGAATTTTCAATATCCGAAAATCTAGAAAAGACGACAAACTTATCCTTAGCCCCATCCATCACTTGCTGAAGGACCGAATGCTGATCAATCGCACCAATAGCCGTAACAGGTGTACTGACTCGCGGAGCTACATTTCCATTCTGATCTTTTTGTTTACCTAAAGATTCGGCCCACAATTGCAATAGCCAACGACCAAAATTTTGATACTGACTGGAATAGAACCAAAAAAATGAAATCCATTCTTGCCGATGAAAGCTATCTACAACTTGTGCCATGAAGTTCGCCAAATCTTCTTGAGACTTAGCTGATTGCAAAAGCTTTTGTGCGCCCTTTTGAAAAGCTAAGACGTCAACGCCAAGGAAAGCCATTGGCAACATTCCCACGGCAGTTAGCACCGAATAGCGCCCACCCACATCAATTGGAATTTCTAGACAGTCAACATTCTTACTTTTTGCCCAATCCGTTAAAGGATTAGATCTGTTTTCGGATACCACTTTACAAATTGGCTCAAATCCCAATTGAGAGTACTTTTGAAAAATCAAATCAGCGGCAACTAAAGTCTCGATCGTAGAGCCACTTTTAGAAATGAAAACCCAAACTGTCTTTTTAAAATCTCGAATGCCTTGCCATAAACGCTCAAATTCGATCGCATCGACATTGTCACAAAAATGAATTTTCTTGGGATTCTTAGGTTGCTGAAAAATTTCATATAAGGCTTTGGGCCCCAATGAACTTCCACCAATTCCCACCACAACCAAATCATCAGCTTGTTTTTTTAGTGCATCTGCCTGAGCGACAACCTGTTGCCACAAACCTTGACGGTTCGGGACCTGATAAAATCCAACATCAGTTCTAGACAGAACTTGAGAAAGAGATGCTTGAGCTTTAGCAAAGCTTTCCGCGCTTATTGAATGGCTATGGTCTACAATTGAAATCACGGGCCTATTTTGCCGCTTTAATTAAGAAACGGCAACATCTTCTTCGATACGATGATAGCCCTTCCACTCTTTCAAGCGAGCTCGTGGCCGACCACCGTCTTCGGGATATTCAATATACACATAAGTCAACTTGGTGATTTTACCCAGCGAAACGATATCCAAAGATGTAATTTCGGTCCAAGTTCCTGTGTTAAAATACTCTTTATCCTCAGCCCATTGGCGATACTGATAGACGTGGCTATGTCCAAAAATGACAGTGTGCACCCGCTCATCGTTCAACACTTTGTGCGCTGACTCGGTCAAATCAGGGAAAATCGCGCTTTCTAGCACAATTTTAAACAAACGCTTAAATGACCATTGTCTTCTAGAATCTCCCCGAATCGCAGCCCGTAGAAAGAACCAAACAGTTTTTAATATTGTCACAAGCGACATAAAGGTCTCGTGAGTTAAGGCCCAGCGAACCATCTTCCCGAAGGGTCGAATTTTATCAATAAAGGGGTATCTGTGTTTAATCTTCAACACGTGGTCTACAAAAAAATGAGAGCCAAATGGCAAATTTAATATTGGCTCCGCCAAATTTTTCTTCAAAAAGAAACGACGCGGATCCAAGCGATTGGCGGACTCGTGCATATGCCCGTGCTCGATATGAACACCATCAAAAAAATAAACAATGTTTTTATAGCGAATCGGAGAACTGACAGCTTGGTTTAAATACTCCCGGCAGGCTGGCCACAACATCGCTTGATCATGATTGCCTACAATATAGGTTATGGAATTTCCCGACTTACCTGCAAATTCCGCCATCGCTTTAAATACATTGCGGTGGCCATCCACGATTGTCTTTAAGATTTCAAGGCAAACACCTTCTGTCAAAACGGTCAAAAAATGTCCACGATAGTCCACTTGCAAAAAATTTAAAAAGTCACCATTGATGATCAGCTCAACATCAAATTCCCGAAAAGCACCTGAATTGTAGTAATGAAGAAACTCAACCAGCTTTTCGCCGTAATAGAACTCTTCCAATGAATTGACTCCACCGCCAGGAAGAATTTTGCCTTTCCCCAGATGAAGATCGCTGACCACAACTTTTAATTGTCTTTTTTTAACCGACTCACCTTCATTTTTCGATTTTAAATCATCGGTGATTTCGGCACTCATGGATTAACACTCATTCAGCTTTTTTCATTGGAGCCAATGTGATGGAACTTGTGTTCTCATTCACTTCAAGATTGGTTAGAGCAATTCGCAAAGCACGAACTGTTCGCCCAAATTGGTCTTGATTGGCTTCAATTTTTCGATTTAATTCCAACACTTTGTTTTGAAACGATTGGATTTCCGTTTCGTAAATCTCACATCGTCGTTTCAACTCCAGAATACTTTCGTCCTTTGATCGCATCAAAGCATTCTTCTCGAGCTTCATTAAATCCAGACGATTTTCCAACTCGCGCTCCCGCACACGAATTTTCCTAAGATCGTTGGCCAAGCGCACTTCGAGCTCTTCGATCTTAGTCTTTAGTCGAGAGATCTCATTGTCTTTGGCCAGTAGGCCTTCTTTAAATATTCTAAGCTCTGACTCGTTCGCTTCTTTTAATTCAGATTTGTGTCTCTCGATAGCTTGAGATTTGATTAGAAGCTCTTCATTTTTTTGCTTCGCCAACTCATTAGCACTGGCGAGCATTTCGTTTTCTTTTCGAAGCTTTTCATTTTCTTTCTCAAGTTCAACAATTCGCTGTTGAGAAATTTTCAAATTTTCGGACTGTACAAACTGAGCCTCAAATCCTGTAGGCCTTGCATTCACAACGGGCGGAGGCGGATTAGAATGGGCTTGAACATTTGATCGATGAGGCCCCGGAGAATTCTGAGAGGAAATGGTTGGAGCAATAACTGGCCCAGCATTGGCTGGCGCAACCGCCTGCTTGATCGGTGGTTTTGGTTGCTGCGTTTGCACCGGCTGCACAGCTTGACCTTGTTTTAATCCGGTTGAACCTAAAACTGTGGTTTTCTCTTCCTGGTTAGCTTGTCCAGCATCACGCTTGGCTGCTGACTGAAGAACCACGGTCTTTTCATGCTCTTGCTGTTGGGTTTTGGAAGAATGAACTTGGGAATTTAAAACGACGGTTTTATCCAAACCTACCGGCTTTGGATTTTCAACTGGCGTGGGTTTGCTCAAAATTTTCTCGGCTCCAATGAATCCCGCTGGCGCTTCTCCGCTCGAGGTTCCCGAATCATACTCATCATCAACCGTGTCTTTGTAATCAGCTTCACCAGATGCTGCGCCTAAAAATGCAGATCCAAAAGCTGACTCAGTGGAACCTCTAGTATCATTAGGATGAATAGACGGCTCTTCCATCTGAGTTTTCAGATCGTCGACAACCGCCTTAATCAAAAGGTCTTTAGGTTTTATGTCCTTTTTCTTTTTATTCATACCTAAGTCAAATATCGGATTACTCAGGTATTTTCTTAAGTAGAAAGCTCTTTGTGAGCCGAATTATTCGACTAATTTATAGTCGAATTACCTTCATATATTTCTCGAGCCTAGCATCAAGGTCTTTTAAAGTGGTTTTAGCCAATGCGGCCACACTAAAGTCCTGAATTGTATGGCTAGCCAAAATGCTTCCTTTTACACATGCCATTTTCAAATCTGAAATTTCAGGCTTTCGTCCAAGGCTAGCTAAGTAGCCAAAAAATCCACCGGCAAATGTATCTCCGGCACCAGTTGGATCGACTACTTTTTCAATTGGGTAAGCTGGCAAAATAAAGAAACCATCTTGAGTGTACATAACAAAACCATATTCACCACGCTTGATAACCAAAGCCTTAGGCCCTAATGCACACACTTTCGGAGCCGCATCGATCGCATTTTTAGCGCCAGTCAACATCATCGCTTCAGTTTCATTGATCAACACAACGTCCACTTTTGCCAAAACTTTTTTCAAATCTTCAACCTTAGATGAAATCCAAAAATTCATTGTGTCCATTCCAACAAACATTGGCGACTTTACTTGTTCTAAAACCTTCACCTGCAAATCAGGAGAAATATTAGCCAAGAAAACAAATTTTGAATCTTTGTAGTACTCAGGCAAAACTGGATTGAAACTTTCAAAAACGTTCAGTTCAGTAGCGTGTGTGATCGCTTCATTCATGTCACCTTCGTAAGAACCTGACCAATGAAAGGTTTTACCTTTTTGAACTGTCATTCCTGAAGTGTCGACATTTCGAGATTTCAACATATCAAAATCTTTTTGCTCGTAATCTTCGCCAACTACTCCGACCACTCGCACTTTAGCAAACAATGATGCCGCTAAAGAAAAGTAATTTGCAGAGCCACCAAGAGCGCGATCAACTTTTCCTGATGGAGTTTGAACTGAATCATATGCAAGACTTCCGACAACTAAAATTTCTGACATGTGTATTTCCTATTACTTCAATGTTTTTGCAGTTGCTAGTTACAGTTACTGCGGCTGTGGTTGTAAATCTTCTTTTCGATAAACTGAACCAATTTTCGAGTTAGAAATATCCATGGTTTTTGGCTTATTCGCAAACTCAGAAGTTAATTGTCCACAAGCAGCAAAAATATCTCGTCCCATGGTTCTTCTTAATAAAACGTGAGCTCCCAAGCGCATCAACTCGTTTTGAAACTTTTGAATCGTATCATCCGAAGGTCTTTCATAACCGGAACTTGGATGTTCATTAAATGGAATAATATTGATTTTGCACGGCACAGATCTGGTCATTTTATAGAGCTCTTTTGCTTGCTCTAAAGAATCTGTAACGCCTTTTAGCAACACATATTCAAATGTGACTTTGTCGCCCGTGTCTTTCGCATATTGTCGACAAGCTTCTAGCAAATCTGCAATTGGATATTTCTTATTGATCGGCATCACTTGAGTTCGTACCGCATCATTTGAACCATTAAGGCTTACGGCCAAACGAACTTTATTAGCAGCAATTCTCCACATCTCAGGCACCAGGCCCGATGTTGAAACTGTGACTTTTCTTCGAGAGATATTCATACCCCAAGGGTCATGAAGGATATCCACCGACTTGAACACAGCATCGGGATTGTCCAAAGGCTCACCCATTCCCATGAAAACGATATTGGAAATTCGCTGATCTTCTTTCAAGTGATCATGAGCCTGAATAAACTGACCAACAATTTCTGCTGCCGTTAATCTGCGTTTTAATTTTTGCTTTCCAGTGAAACAAAATCGGCAAGCCATATTGCAACCAATTTCACTTGAAATACACAAGGTCAGACGACCATCCGAGGGAATCAAAACCGCTTCGACTGAATTGCCCTCGCCCATATCAAAAAGAAATTTTTGAGTTCCATCGACTGAAATCAAGTGGCTTAAAACTGGAGGCAAACTAAAATCTAAAAGACCTTTTAATTCTTCGCGAAAAGTTTTTGAAAGATTCAACATCTGATCAAAATCAGTCACACGCTGCTCATAAACCCATTTGAAAATTTGTTGAGCGCGAAATTGCTCTTTTCCCAAACCCTTTAGGAAACTTTTGAGATCATCTTGAGTCATTCCGTAAAAGTTTTTTGTTTTCACTTCAGCTTCGGAAATCACTTCCGGCAACTGGCTATCATAGGCTGAAAATTGTGGCTTAAAATTCATAGTGAAGGGGTTTTAGCATATTTAGCCCCCTGGAACCACAAATATTTTGCGGTTCGTCATTATTATAAGTATTTGATTTTACTGATTTTTATACAGACTGAATGTACTTTTCCAGCTCAGCCGCCGTACAAGGCACACAACCTACCTGCCCTACCACAACTCCGGCAGCAAAATTAGCCAGCATACAAGCCTCTGGCAGATCCAATCCAGAAACGACCCCAAGACTCATTGCTGCGATGACCGTGTCTCCTGCCCCTGTGACATCAAAAACCTGCCGAGCAAAAGTTGGAACTGTGTACATTTTGTCGCCCGAAAAAATGATCATTCCATCTTTACCTCGGGTCATAACGACCTCTTTGGCCCCGGTTTTTTTCTGAACAGCCCGCCCCAGATCAATCAACTTTTCTGGATCATCGCGTAGCTCATCATAGGTCAAACCAGATAAAGCAATGCTCTCTGAAAAATTAGGTTTTACGACGTCCACTCCAGAATAGAAATCTCCAGAATTGGTTTGATGTGGATCTACAAAAACTTTTTTCCCGTGATCGTGAGCTAGCTTCACTACAGTTTGCAAAAGCCCTTTGCTCACGACACCTTTAGCGTAGTCCTCTATGACGACAGCATCAACAGAGCTGATCACTGACTTAACTTTATCTAAAACTTTTGCTTCGGTTTCGCTCGATAGAAATCTGCGAACTTCGCGATCCACCCGAACCAAATGGTGGTGTTTCGCCATAACCCTCGTTTTGCGAGTGGTCGGCCTAGAGGAGTCTTGAATCAAATAACAGGTATCGACATGGTTTTGCTTAAACAAGTTGCTTAAAAGGTCCGCTCCAGAATCACGTCCAACCACCGAAATCAAAACCGGCTCGCCACCCAGGCTTTTTACGTTTTGAGCGACATTGGCTGCTAATCCTAAACGCAAATCTTCGCTTTCAACTTCTAAGATGGGCACCGGCGCTTCTGGAGAAATACGGCGAACTTCACCCATAAAGTATTCATCCAGGCCTACATCACCCAAAATGAGTATCTTTTTCCCAACCAGCTTAGGCAATTGTGAAATAAGTTTCTTTTTTTCGGTAGGCCCAGCAGCAATGATCGGAATTGAATTTAATTTTGACATAGAATCAATTAAACATAGAACCCATAAAGATGTCAAAACGCGGACTGATCTACATTCCAAATTATATTAAGCCAAACGAAAAGGCTCAAATATTTACCTATTTAAGTGGGCTATATCCTATTTGGGAGATGCGCTTTTCTAAAAGCAACCCACCTCCTCAAGGCGAACCCAACAGATCACTTCTACGGCCTGTCTACTGGCTTGGGAACTGGCAGTTTGCTTGCCTAGATTACTATCACCCACCCAAGGGCCTTCATTATCGCTGCGTTGACGCCGAACCCTTTCCGCCAGTGATCGCAAAAATTTTAGAACGAGTCGAAGCCCTCATTCGCTCAGAATTTATGGAAAAAGACGTTCCATCTAAATGGCATTTTAACACCTGCTTGATTAACTATTACGGGTCAAAAATTGAAGGTGATAAAAAAATTGACGTGGCTCGAGTCGGAGAACACAAGGATTTTGAACCGGGCCCGGTGGCCTCGATTTCCTTTGGCGAAAAAGCTTTGATTCAATTTGTTTCGAGCAAGTCAAAATCCGCGCAAAGCCAAGTGATCGTTCAACAGTGGTTAGAAGACAGTTCGCTGCAAGTTTTCGCTGGGGACAAATTTAAAAAACAACTTTTCCACCGAGTTCAGCGAGTTGAAGAAAAACTAAAACCAATCGAAAACCTAAACACAGAAAACTTTGAAACAAGAAGAATTAACTTTACCTTTCGCTATGTGCCTGATGAACACATACAGCCATTTCATAAATTTCCGACGAATCTAAAAGAAGACATCACGCCTTACATGAAACAGCTCTCTGAAAAAGCAAAATTTTTCAAAGACGCTTTAGAGCTGAAATAAATTTTATTTCAATTTTGACCAGATAAGAACCAACTGATCATTTTCAATTTTTGTTCGCACATTTTGATAGAACCAACGACGCAAAACACTGGCCTCGGCTTCGGAGCCAATCGGATTCTCAATCGCATATTCGGTTTCGGAGAAAGGAATTTCAACGATCATTTTAGGTGCCAACATTTTCTCTAACAAGCCAGGTTTTTTTGATGGGAAAATCTGTATTTTTGCTCGTGCTTGAACAAAACCTGGCTCAACCTCGAACTCAGTCTTCAAACTGACTTTGCCCGCTCCCAACTCAGCAATTTTCCTTTTAAATTCAGAAGAAATCGGAATGCTGATTTGCTTTTCCGCCAGCTGGACATTGGGGCTAAATTTCAAAAAATAGGTTTGCAAAAATGTCGAAAAATGATGCCAGTCATAGGCCACCGACATGGAACAGTGATATCCTTGTGCTAATGGAATCATTTGAATATTCGAATCCGGAAATTTCAGTCGGCCGTCCTCGAAACGGCCAGAGTTAATGGGCCAGACCACGATCGGATCTTGTCGACTTGAAAAAATCAATGAAGGAGTTTTGATGTTTTTGTAATAAGGCCAATACTCGTTGCTTTCCCAAAATTTTATCCCAGCGTTGGGAATTTTAAATCCCAAGCTTTCGGTTTTTGAGGCGATCAATGGACCAGTGTAGGTTCGATCGATTTCTGCCATAATGGACATGATAAAATCGGATGGATCTGCATTGGGATATCTTTTTTCTAGATCGACAATGCGGTGTTTTGCCCAAAAGTTTAAAGCCGCCATCGTCGCACCTTGGGCCCGGTGATAATCCAAGGTTTCACGCAAATTAAGCAAAGGACAATAGCTCAAAGTGCTATCAATGAAATTTGTCTTATTAAACGAATCCAAAATCGAAGTGTAAAACACACCATGCCCACCCATGCTGGTTCCAAAAACATGAATACCATTGATGATTTTTGAAATAGGCTGAGTAGGACTTCGGAGAGCTTTGGCGATAAAATAGTTTTGAATTCCTTCATCAAACCCACCCAAAGAAATCGAAGTGTTATGCTTTACAAATTCACTGCCCGAAAGACTTTCTAAAACCAAAACATTGAAAGGCGACTGATCAAACGCCTGCATGAAGAAATATCTTTCTGGATAAAACGTTTGCGTGTTGGAAAAAATGCCAGTCCTAAAGATAACCAAGGGTCTTTTTTTAAAATCCGGCTTGAGCGCCAGTAGTCCTTTTAAAATCACATTGTTTGGTAAATGAAAAATCACATGCCTTGCAAAAGGATGATGATTTGGATCCAACTGAATTGTCATGGCGCCTAGAGAATTTGAAAACAAATCGTTCCAGCCGGTTTCCAATTCTTTTTCACATTGATTGAGATGTGCACGATAAAGCGATGCCACTTGCTCAAAACCTTGAACTTGTGGAGACAAAATTTTCTTACGAAATTGCTGATCATCACAGGCTTCACTGAGCTGTACTGACTCACCCTTCGGATCCCATTTAAACAAATCTTTCGGAATCCAATTCAAAAACCACATGTTTTCGGCAATGGGTTCTTGGAAATAGGGACTTCCTGGCTCGACAATGGTCATTAGATCGCTGTTGAACCGAGCGAACAAACTTGCCCTTTTTTCAGGCATATCTGCAGCCACTCCAACAGAGGGAAGTGAAATCAAAAACGAAGACAGCAGGAGGATCATCCTATTCGACATAAGGCGACTATAGACCATGTGTTCCACTGCGTCGACCACAGGTCTAATATGCGCGCTACGCCACCACAATATGCGCGCTACGCCACGACTCGACTCCCAGCAGGAAGACAACTAACATTTCGTCTTTAAGAATTTACTCAAACGGAGACAACTATGTCAGAAGCTACAGAACACACATATGCACCCGAAGCTCACTTGAGCAATCCACTTTTTAAAAATGCATTAGCATCAATCGATGCAGCGGCAAAAATTATCAATTGTGACATGAACGTTTTGGAACGCTTGAAAAAGCCAAAGCGTTGCATCGCAGTCAGTGTACCTGTGCGAATGGATGATTACTCGGTCAAAGTATTCACAGGTTACCGAGTTCAATACAACTCAACTCTTGGCCCCTACAAAGGCGGAATTCGCTATCACCAAAATGTCGACATGGGTGAAGTTGTTGGCCTTGCTTGCTTGATGACAATCAAGAACTCGGTGATGGGTCTTCCTTACGGCGGAGGAAAAGGTGGAATCACAGTTGATCCCACAAGACTTTCACGCTCTGAAAAACAAAATTTAACAAGACGTTACACTTCTGAAATTGGACCTTTCATCGGGCCCAATAAAGACATCCCTGCTCCAGACGTGGGCACAGACGCTCAAACAATGGCTTGGATGATGGACACTTACTCTCAAGAACACGGTTACGCACAACCAGGTGTTGTGACTGGAAAGCCGATTGAAATTGGTGGATCTCTTGGCAGAAATGGCGCGACTGGTTTGGGTGCAGTCTATGTTGCTGAAAAAGCTTTTGAGAAAAAAGGCAAAAGCTTAAAAGGTTCAACAATTGTTGTTCAGGGATTTGGAAACGTGGGATCTCACGCGGCTCTTTACGCTTTCGAGCGTGGTGCTAAGATCATTGCGGTTTCAGATGTTCAAGGTGGAATCATGAACGGAGATGGCCTAAACATTCCGGAAGTCATCGAATACATGGCTGCTCATAAATCATTAAAGGGCTATCCAAAATCACAACCCATCTCGAACACAGATTTGCTAGAACTTGCATGTGATGCACTTTTCCCTTGTGCACTTGAAGGCGTGATTGACTCTCACAACGCTGAAAAAATTAAAGCAAAGATGATCATCGAAGGCGCCAATGGCCCTGTGACCAACAACGCAACTAAAATTCTACATGACAAAGGTGTCTTCATCGTTCCTGACGTGATCGCCAACGGTGGTGGTGTTGTTGTCAGTTATTTTGAATGGGTTCAAGACATTATGTCTTTCTTCTGGAATGAAGATGAGATCAATGGTCGCTTGCAAAATATCATTGTGAAAGCTTTTGAAACTGGATTTAAAATGTCGACTGAAAAAAATATCGACATGCGCTCAGCTGCAATGGCAGTAGCGATCCAACGTTTAGAAAAAGCAATGCTATTGCGTGGCCTATACCCTAGATGATTTGGAAATACCTTCCGGCGGGTCTTGCTCATAGCCTAGCTCCGCTGGGCCTTCATTACTATTCTAGTAAAATGCCGGAAACGACTCCGCAGTGGCAGAGCTTTGATTGGCGGGGGCTTCATTTTAAAAATCGCCTAGGCATCGCTGGTGGCGTTGATAAAAATGCTTCGATGCTTTCGGTTTGGCCTAAACTTGGTGCGGGATTTATTGAAATTGGAACAATCACTCCGTATTCGCAAAGTGCCAACAAAGGCAAAATCTTGGATCGCGATTGGAATTCCCAAAATATGTGGAATAAAATGGGCTTTCCAAATCATGGTTCCGACGAAGTCTATTTTAATC
>CAZDHC010000081.1:0-15451 GCA_964505225.1 uncultured Bdellovibrio sp.
ATCAACTTGGTGATGGAAGACTTAGCAAAGCCAGCCAACAATTGTTTAATTGATAAAAAAGATGTGGTTTTCAATAAACCGATCGCAAATGAAAGTTGTTTCTATAGTGCCTTTAGGGCCAATCAAAAGAACTATTTGCGAAATCTGCCTTGGATGAGTGCATTTTTGGGATCGTTGACTGACAAACAATACCTTGAGTTTTACTCGAACATTATGGCTCCGGCTTATTTACCGGCGCCACATCATGTGAATGGTCTTGTTGAGTACGGCGAAATGCGTACGATGACGACCATTTTGCACTATCTTGAGGCATTGATGACCGTTTATGATCGAGATCAGAACCAAATGCTAAGTGAAGATGAAGTTGTGGCGGCAGAACCCCGATTTCACAGTTTTATTGCATCGCTCAGCCCACTGGGTGATTGGTTTGTCGAAGACATCTTCTTATATCTGGTCTACAATGGTGAAAAACCAACTGGTATCACCGATCTGGCGTCTTGGAAGGCGCAAAGATTGTTGGGGCTAGGGCAAGTCGGTCGATTGGAACTAGTGAAAGTTTTAGGAGTACTTAAAAAAGACGCTCAATGATTAGAATTTTAGCTTTAGCTTATTTAAGTCTTCTACTGTTGGGTCTTTCAGACAATATGAGGGGCCCCCTATATCCCGAAATATTAAAAGAATTTTCTCTTAGTGACACCGAAGGTTCGTTGTTCTTTTCTCTTTCCTCGCTGATGGGATTTTTTGGTGGCCTTTCCAGTCCCTTATGGATCAAAAAATGGGGACGAGTCGGAACTTTGCGAGTGACTTTATTGATGAATGCCATCGCACTTCTTGGATTTTCTTTCTCTCCTAGTTTTTTCACCTTAATTTGCTTTGATTTCATGTTCGGCATGAGCGTTGGAGTGATGGGTGTGGTGCAGAACGCCTTGGTTGTGACTCATAGTCCGGTTCACTTGCGAAATCGCATTTTATCCGGGCTTCATAGCATGTATGCATTGGCGTCATTGGTTGCCCCGCTGATTGTGAATGGTGTGGTGTTATTAGGAGCCAATTCGGTTTGGCGATTGAGCTTTCAGATCGGCGCTGGTTTTGGCGTGGTCATTTTATTTTTTAGTTTATTTAATATTCATGACAATCCAGAGATTGCAACAGCAGCTTTGCCAAAATCTAAAGAAGGGTTTGGTCAACAGATCTATTTCGGTGTGGTGTTGGCAAGCTACGTGGTGGCAGAAATTTTAGTTTCATCCAGAATTGCTCAATACATGCGGGAACAATTCTTAAGTGATCTTGCCACCAGTGCTCAATACACAGCGGGATTTTTTGTTGCCTTGCTGGCGGGACGGGGATTGTTTACTTTTTGGAGCCCTCGAATTTCATTAAAATTACAATTGATGCTGAGCTTGGTTTTAACTTTTGTATCAATGTTGGTCGGAATTATATTTCACCCGATTGGATTGGTGGCATCTGGTTTATTTATGGCGCCATTTTATCCTTTGATGATGGTCGAAGCGGGGCGACTGTTTCATAAAAATTTAAATCAGGCTTTGGCTGTGACTATGGCGTTTTCTTCCCTGTTTGTGGTGATCATGCATTTGTTAGTTGGAATTCTAAATGATCAATTTGGCATCGTGGTGGCTTTTTCGGTAGGGCCATTTTTCTGTGCTCTTTCATTTGTTATGTTGGGACTTCATGAAAAAGTTTTTTATCGGGTGCAATCTTAATTTTGAAGATGAGCTGGCACTTGAAATTCAAGAAATTTGGCCCTTTCTGTTGGGTCTTGATGGCAAGCCGCATGCGGAGCCATTGAATATCCTTTCTATAGAGCCCGGTGGAGTCACAATTGAAAATTCATGGCATTTGGGTTTGCAGCTCAATTTTTTCTCGAAATTGTCCAATCGTATTTTAGTTCGAGTTTCCGAGTTTAAAGTTCGGGACTTTCCAAAACTTTTTCAAAAGTTGAAACAATTAAAGTCAGATGCCCTGCTGATGGATCCCTATTTCAAAGCGGGATGGCAATTTGAAGTGGCGGCCAGTCAGTCGCGATTAAATAATGAAAAAAGAATTTTAGAAATTTTGCGCGAGCTTTTTAAAGAAGCTCCAGAAGCTGAAGCCAATTCAGAGTTAGCTTCCAGCATATCGACTTTATTCGTGCGCATGCGGGATGATCTTTGCTCGATCAGTGTGGATACCTCGGGAACATTACTGCACAAAAGATCTGAACGATTGAAAGCAGGTCCCGCTCCGCTGCGTGAAACTTTGGCGGCCTTTTGTGCGCGAAAGCTGATTGAAGGCATGCATTTTTCTGAGCTCGAGAAAATATCTTTGATCGATCCGATGGCGGGCACTGGAACTTTATTATTAGAAGCCGCGCAATTGTACCAACTGAGCCCTAGAGATGAATTTCCCTTTAAAAATTGGAAGCAATCACCCAAATTACTTTGCAGTCCCAGCATTAGATCCGGATACGGTAAGGCTCCATTATTGTTTGAAAAAGTGATCGCCATGGACATAGATGAAAACGTTTTAAATTTAGCTCAAGACAGGTTGAAAGTTTCCGGGTTAAATTATTTTTCCCAAGTTCAAGATCTGTTTGATGGGACATTTGATTTCTCGAGTCAGGGACAGGAGCGGATGGTCATTTTAAATCCGCCCTATGGTGAGCGCTTGAAAGCTGACTTCAGTCCGACCCAATTGGTAGAGAAAATTTTCACGAATTTTAGTCCATTGCGACTGGGTATTTTGTTTTCTGAAAACCAAGTTAAATCCCTCGGTTCAAAGCTTCAAAAAGGGCAAAATGGGGTCACTTTATGGTCAGGGCAGCCCTATTCTTTATTAAGTCAAAATGCTTTTAAAAATGGCGGACTGCCGGTTCAGTTTTTAGTATTTAAACGGGCTTAGGCCTCTCCTGACTTTAATCTAACAGTCTCTGCTGTCGACTTTTTGAAGGGTTTCAAGTATAGCTCTGGTGATTCCTAAGCTGGTGATTGCTAATAAGAGGTAAAAAATGAAGTCGAACTTTGCTTTGAATTTTTTGAATCTTCGGATCTTCTTGGTTCTTTTTAGTTTTTTAGCATTGGGCACGGGTTGCACTCCAAGGGATGTTGATCCTCTTTCAAAAGCAGATAAAGACTTTGTCACTGCACAAAGAAATAAAGGTAAGACTCAAACTCAAGGCGCTAAAATGAAACCAGGTATGCCTGAGCGAGTGGACTTAGCGACGGGTTTATTGATGATCGATCGTGAAGCCGAGGCCTTGCAGGTTTTCAAAATGGCGCAAGATCTTTTGAAAGCAGAGTCAGAAAAACTTCAAAATGGCTGTGTTCGAACAAAATTGGTAAGCAAAGAAGAAAGCCGACGAGTATTTGAAATTTCAAAAGAGCTTTGTGCTTTAAGTTACGGCGATGTGACTCATTCGGTGAATGGATTGGCTACTTTGCAAGTTGAGACAAATGAAGCCGGTGAATTGGTTCGATTGAGCTATGACAGTCGTCCGATTTCAGATAAGAATTTAGATTCGACCGAATATCAGATCAGCAAAAAAAATGTAAAAATGTCTTTTGTTTTAAAAGACGAAGTTCATATTAAAATTGAAAAGCGTGATTCCGGTTCTAATTTTCGACTGACTTCAATGTCGACCAACACAACCTACATTCAAAATATAGATGCGGTTCAAGTTCAAGGTCAGATTTCTTATGAAGCTGACGGTGACTGGGCGCAAACCGAGAATGGCGATTTTCAATCACAAATTCACGCCAAGCTTCGATTGAAATCAACAGTACTAGATATTGGTAATGGCACGGCAGGTGGCGAGAACTATTTTGATTTAGTCATGGATAGTTACAATCAGACGGCATTGGCAACAGTGCACGCGAATTCTTGTGGGCGAGCGGCCGGGTCCTACAGCTACAATTTGTCTTTTGGTCGAAATTCAAAGCAAGGAGTTTTAGTATTAGAACCCTCTGCTTTGATAGCTAAAGCAAAAGACCCGAAATCTCAAAAAGAAGAAGCGGCTACTTTGGCGCTTCCTGAGTGTTCAAAAAGGGCACCAGTTGCCTTTGACCTTTTGATGGTGGCCCCAGTTCCTCCATTTAACGGACGATAACTTTATAAAAGCAAAGTTCGTTTTTTTTAAGGGCGAACTTCAATTTCCCCGTAAATAGGCAAATGGTCACTGACTCCGACTGAGCCATATTCGTTAAATCTTGCGGTAGTCCCATCTAATTGCATTTGATATTTTCCAGCTTGGGGAACTCGAATGCTTTCGGGTAGAACCTGATATTTTCCTAGTTTCCCAGTAAAATCTGGAAAACCTGTTGGACTCATGTTTTTCGAAAATAAAAGAACATCTAAAAAGGACCAATCGCCTCGGTAGTAATGAGATCCTTTACAGCTCTGGCAGCCGATTTTGTGGGCTAGGAGCCAGCGACTTCCCATCATTTTAGATTGCAAGCCATCCTTGAAATCTTCAGCGGTGGTCACATTCGAATCACCACCGGCAACAACCAGGGCGTCGGGGCCAAGTCCTTCAATAATTTTGTTTAAGCTATTGATAGAATCAATTCGCTGTTGAGTTGGCGCACCTTGAGAGGGGAAGTGTAATGCCAAAACGGTGAGTTTTTCTCCGGTGGGAAGTTTGACCGGAACTTCTAAAATTCCGCGGGTCATTGGCTTTTTCCATTTTGGATCTTTGGTGTCAGGAGTGAATTCGATTCGGTGAAGTTTAGCTTCGCCGGCCAAAGGAAAGCGAGAAAGCACGGCCACATCAATTCCTCGACGGTCATCGCCTTCTATTAAAACGCGAGTTTGATATTTTGCCTCGGGCATTCGGTCCGCAAGCATATTTAAAGAGTTTAAGTTTTCGACCTCTTCTAACATCAATACGTCAGGACCTTCGCCATTGATTTGCAAAATGGTGTCGCTAACTCGTTTTAATTTTAAATCTAAGATTTGCTCATTCCAGTCCGTGTCTAAGCATTCCTGGCGGTAGTAGGCATTGCTCATTTGTTCGCAGGCAAGTTTGTGCTCTTTATTGTTTTTCTTGTAACTCAAAGGAAGAAAAGTGAAATCTTCCCGGTCTTTGTCAGGAAGAGTGTCGAATAGATTTTCTACGTTGTAAGCCATGATCGAAACAGCGTTAGGCTTAGTTTTCGCCGTGGGAACGGTCGAACAGCCGACCAGGGCGAATAGACAAAAGGAAAAAGTGGTCAAAGATAATAGAAGTGCCTTCATTTTAATCTCCGTTCTTTGGCTGCGGTGTAACCTAACAGATTCCAGGCTTGATAAAGTAGTAAGATTCGTACATAACTGCCCGCATTAGGGGTGCTTCCATGAATTGCTATAAAAAAGTCCAATGGATCTGGCTAACGGTTTTAATGCTTGTTCTTTTGGGGGCGACAAAAAGCTGGAGCCAAGAGCAAAGCAGCTCTGATGAAGGCTTTCGCAACGATAAAAAATGGGGGCAAAGTTATTTTGGATTGGCTTCGGCGACGGCAAAGCAAGTTCAAGAGGGCGCACCCAGTATTTCCATCTACAATTATGTCGGTGCAAATTATAAATTAAGCCAAGATGAACGAATTAACATTCGTCCGGCCTTTAGCATTTACACTTCGGGTTTTGATCAATACGGCATTCAACAGAATACGGAAGTGAAGTTAGGTGATTTGTATATCAATTACGCTAATTACAAACTAGCGCTGCTGCCGGGTGAGTGGGGCTTGTCGGGACAGTTTCGCTTGTATTTACCCACCAGTAAATCCACTCAGGATAAAAAGACAATCTGCTATTTGAATGCGTGGATTGTGACTGAAAAAGGCTTAACAAATGGCTGGGGTACTTCGTACAACATGAAGCCAACCTATTATTTCCAAAGTCAAAAAGCCTATCGCAACGAGTACGAGCGGCTGAATACGGACGGAACTCTGTCTAGTATTATTGAGACAGGCGCCAATCCAATTGGAAAATTGGATCATTATATGACTTTGTCTAAATACTTAAATGAAACTTTCACTCCAAAAATTGACTTGGGATTTTTGCACGGCTGGAACTACACCTCGGACTATGTTTCCAAGGGATCAGCATCTCGGAATCAATTAAAAATTGCTCCGGGAACCGAGATTCACGTGAACCGCAGCCTTTGGTTTTTAGTTGGAATTGAAAATGACATTGATTTAAACGACACCCGATTTTCTGGGGGATCAACGCTCAATTCAAAATGGGAAGACAGTCGCGGGCAAACGATCTATTTATTCAGACCTGAAAACACTCAGTATCAGTTGTTCACATTTTGGACATTGTAAATTAAATCTAAAAATTAAGAGAAATATTAGGACCAGGGGCTTTTTAAAGACAAGCGGATGTCTTGGTTTTTCCAATTGAAATTCAAATAGAACGCTTGCAGAGCGATCTTTTCATAATCAGCTAAAGCAGTCTTTGCACCGTAAGCCACATCCCCTAAAATTGGAAATCCCGAAGCCGACAACTGTGCGCGAATTTGATGTGTTCTTCCGGTGATCAATTCAATCACAAACTCGCTTGTGTTATTTGGTAAATAATTTTGATCTAAAATTTTAAGACGGCATTGAGCCCAGCCGGGTTTTGCTTGAAGGCTGACCACTTTAGGAGCGCGCGGACTTGGTTCCATGTAATGAACCAACTCAGGTTGAAAATCCCCTGGGACTTTGCCGTTCAATCTGCCTTGTCCTTCGGTTCGTGCACGGTAGATTTTTTGGATTTCACCTTGCATCAGCATGGTGTTGAATTCACTTTGCGCTTGTTTTGATTTCGCAAGTACCAATAATCCAGAGGTGCCAACATCCAACCGATGAGTAACATAAAGTTTCTTTGCTAATTGTGCCTCTAAAAGCGAAGCCAAATTTTCTTGGGTGTTATCAACTGTCGGATGAACGGGTAGGCCGCTGGGTTTGTTGACCACGATTAAGTCTTCGTTTTCGGTAACAATAATTTCTTGTGCGTTGAACACTTCAACCGGAAATCTTCTAGGGTTTTGATGAACTCGAAGATAAGTTCCTTTTTCGATATCAACTGCGACTTCTGGACTGTCAGGATTTAGTCTAGATTCATTTAAATAAATAGCTCCAAAATTAAGCAGAAATTCAGTTCGAGTTGGATTGAGTTGAAGTGTTTCTTTAAGAATATCCGACAGAGGTCCAGATCGAGGAGCTAAAAGGTGCTCAACGCCGTAATTCTTTCCTCGTTTTGCGACGAAGGAACTGATCACTTCAATTGGATTGTTTGCAGGACTATTCATGGGAAATCGGATTAGCACGGAGCAACGAACATCTGCAATTTAAAAAAAAGCTGATACTCTTTTAGTTATGCATTTTGGAAGTGATCCAATTTTTCAATGGTTAGCTCAATACGCTTATGAACCCAACATGGTTTATATGGCGGTAGTTTTTATGATGCTAGCCAGTGGCTTTGGATTGCCTCTACCAGAAGAAGTGACGATCATTTCTGTGGGTATTTTGGCCTACATGGGAGCTAACCCTCAAATGTTCCCACCGCCTTTTCCTGGGGCGCCAGTGGTGGATGGCTATGATGCTGCTGCGATCGTCGCTTTATCGGTGATGTTTTCTGATACCCTGGTATTTTTTATAGGTCGGTTTTTTGGCAGACGGTTGATGAAGAATCCAAGATTCAAACCATTCTTTGATGGCAAAGCAATGGAGAGGATCAATGGTTTTGTCAAAAAATATGGATCTTATGCCGCTTTTATTTTTCGATTCACTCCAGGAATTCGTTTCCCAGCCCATATCTTTTTAGGCATGAGTCATTTTTCAGTTTGGCGCTTTGTTTTGGTCGATGGCTTAGCCGTGATGATCAGTGTGCCAACGCAAATTTTATTGGTTTATCATTTTGGTGAACCCATCTTGCATGCGATTCATAAATTTAAAGTCTATTTGGGCATCGGATTAGCGATTGTCGCCGTTTACTTTATTGGCAAAAAAATCTGGGAGCACTATCGAGGCCCCAAATCTGTGGTCCCCGATCAAGATCATCAAACGGGGACTTAGTCCGATCTTTCGAATGTCTTTTGGACCGGCAGCCATAATAATTAGCATCTGATCGAGATATGAAATCCTTTTTAGAAATTATGGAGTATTTCTTAAACTGCACATCTGATTCGTACAACGTGATGTTGGGAGGACCGCTGCTTTTTGAGAGGGGGCGCATCTGTCCGTTGAGCTGCGCCAATTGTAAAATTCAAGTGCTTCTTTCTTAAAATTTCGATTAATCGCAGTTGCGCTAGAGCAAATTCCCTCTACCGTGATGCAATCTGCATCCACTTTACAAAAGAACCACTTAGGATCTTGGCTTTTTGTTTGAGCACTTAAAATTAAAGGAAACAACCAGAAGGCAACAGCTAATTTAAACATTATAAAATGATCCAGCTTAAATTATGCTGCTTTGTTTTTTGGATACAAAGTCTCAGCTGTGATTTCACAGCTAATGGACAAATGAGATTGCTGCTGAATCGCTTGGCCATCTTGCTCTGGCCAAAAGATTCGCTCATAACCTTCAGCAAGAGCGTAAAGCTCTTCCCGAATGCGGAAAAGCAATCCAGCATCGGTTCCCAACAACCAGTCCATTTGCACGATGTACAGCGTCTCTTCAAGTTCAGCGGTGTGCATTGAATCCAAGAAAGACTTCGGCAATGCTTCAACTAGGCAATAGCCATTGTGTGAATAAGACTTAAAGGATTTTTCCAGCTGCTGGTAAACTTCAGGCTTGATATTGTTTTTTTGCTTTCGCAAATTTAAATAAAGCAAACCATCGTTGGCCACGTATTCGGCTTTAGATAAATAATCCGTGATCGAGTCCACTTTGCAAGCTTCATGGGCTGTATCTTGAACGTGAGCATTGTGATCAAGAGCAATCAGTGAGCGCAAATTGAAAAGCAGTGAGTGCAAGTGGTGAAGTTTCTCAACCACAGGCTTTGAAAGGTGCAAGCCGAAATTGTAAAGCAATGGTTTTTCCATTTTAGTTTCTAGATAGTCAACTGCTTCCACTAAATGGCAAAGGTGGTGAAGATCTAAACCCCATGGGTGCATAGAGTCTGACAAAGTCTCAGAAAAATTTCTTTCAAAATATTCGACATAAGATTGCGGAGTGCCTGGAATGTGAGAGCGCAAAGAGTTGACTCGAGGTTGAGAGCGAGAAAAAAGCTCATGATGTGGTTCCAGTGCCAACCAAGCTTCTGAGCAAAATGGAAAATTCATTTTCGGCGCCGAAAAAGGATTTTTAAGATGATTGTTCAACTGCACCAAAGACAGACCAACGAGGGCATCTGAAAAATAATGAAAAGGAGCTTCAGGCTGTGAATGCTTATAGTCGTCTTCTTTCCAGAAATGTATTTGTTTGGGGCGAACGATGGGACCTGGTTCAACTTTGATATCAAAACCCAACCAAACTCGATCTTTTTGTACGACATTTTTTTTCATTCGAAACTCCTCAAACTCATTAGTCTGCAGAATTCAATTTCTGCTGGTGTTTTATTCGGATGAAATGAGCTTAAAATCGAGTCCAGCCTTGAACTGTCTTCTTTGTGATCTCGACTTTCGTCACAACTAGTGTCAGATTGGGGGAATGATGCATGTGAATCAAAGCCAAGGCTGGGTGGACTGCCACAGTCACTTGGCGGATCCCAGATTAAGTCTGACTGTTGACCAGGTTATTGCTCGAGCTCAAGGTCGAGGCATTGGGCAGTTCCTGCAAGGTGGCGTGGGCCCCGAGGATTGGCAGCTGCAAAAAAAACTTCAGCAAAAGCATCCCGGAGTTCAATTGTGTTTTGGCCTTCATCCTTATTGGGTGGCAGATCACAGCGATGACGAATGTGAATTGGCCTTGGATCAGTTGTCCCGGGAAATCAATCAAGCCAAAGCCTTAGGTGAAACCGGCTTGGATTTTAGACCGCACATTATGAAGGATTCTCAAGCTCGGCAGCTTTCAGTTTTTGAAGATCAGCTTGAGCTCGCGAAAATTTCCCATAAGCCTTTGGTTCTGCATGTGGTGCAGGCATTTGATATGGTGATCAGAATTTTAGAACTAAGAGGTTTAGGCGATGCAGGCGGTTTTCTGCATTCGTTTAATGGCTCAGCAGTTGAGGCTAAAGCCTATCTGGAAATGGGATTGCTATTATCTTTTGGTGGACCGGTTTGCCGCATGGACAATGTGAGGCTGCACCAATCCGTGCAGGCCACGCCCCTAGAGAAAATTTTGATCGAGTCCGATTCTCCAGATCAGCCACCACCAAGGTTTCAAGGGCAGTCAAATGAACCAGAATCCATCTGGGATGTGGCTGAAATGATTGGAAAATTGAAGGGTAAAACCGCCCAGGAAATTCTTGACATTTCGAGCCAAAATCTACGAAAACTGGTTTCGATTTAACCAATTATTTTTTGTATTTAAAGCGAGGCCGCCGCATGGAAAATCAATCCACCAATTCTGTGAATCCAAATTTTGATATTGCCACTGGCCAGCCCACTGAAAACAAATATGTCATGCACCGAAGATTTGATCGCATGGGGCGCTTGGTAGGCGATCAAGCCATGGAAAAACTTTTTAACACAAAAGTTTTAGTCGTGGGCCTAGGTGGCGTCGGTTCTTGGGCCGCAGAAAGCTTAATGCGAAGTGGAATTGGTCGCATGACGGTGGTGGATTTCGACGAAGTTTGTATCACCAATGCCAATCGCCAAATTCACGCATTGCAAGGACTTGTTGGACGAAAAAAAGCTGCGGTGATGGCGGAGCGATTGAGAAAAATCAATCCCCAGGCTGACGTCAAAGAAATGGTGATGTTTTACAATCCTGAAAATTCAGCCGCGATCTTGGCTGAAAAACCAGATTTTGTTATTGATGCCATCGATAATTTGACGGCTAAGGCGCATTTAATCGCAACTTGCCGGCAGCTTGGGATACCGGTCATCACATCGGCAGGTGCCGCGGCAAGAATGGATCCGCTCAGTGTTCGATTGACTGATTTAGCGGACACTCATACAGATCCTTTGGCGCATCAAATTCGAAAGATTTTGCGTCAAAAGCACGAGTTCCCCAGAGAAGGTAAATTTGGCATACCATGTGTGTTTTCAGACGAAGTTCCCATGATGCCGGAAGAGCTAAAATACGACAACGGCGAGGGTTTTAAATGTGTTTGCCCTCAAGGGCAAAATGATGTCCACTCTTGTGACAAGCGCCGAATGATCTATGGCAATGCCAGTTTTGTGACTGGAAACTTTGGATTGGTGATGGCGTCTTGGGTGGTTCGCCAAGTGGTGGAACCAATATTTAAGAAAAAACAAATTCCAGAGGATGCGGAGTTTTTGCCATGAGTGTTTTTATTTTTTTTACTTTCACAAGTTTGGTCGTCTTGTTTGGTTTTATTTTTGTGGGTTTAACCATTCATCATCATTGGAAGCAGTACAGACTTAAGCAGGAAAAGAAAGCATGAGTTTTGTTTTGAAAATCGCAGTGAAATCCGTAAAGTTCGCATTTGTTGCGGGACTTTTGTTTTCCAATGTTGCCTTAGCAATTGAAATCACCGCGGGTCCCTCGCTTCGAACATACCCATTCAGTGCCTCAGCTGAAATGCAGGCAAGACATGAATATATTTTGTGGGATCAGCGCCAAGGTCAAGCAGATCAAGCTGCTCATAAATTTGGATTTATCCAACCTAAGTTCACAGCTGCTGCGCACGGGATGTGGGAAGCAGGACTAAACTTCAATCCCATTTCGATTTTAGAAATTGGGGCAGGCTACGGATCGACTTCTCGGTTTTATGATTCCTCTACTTTCAATTGTGAAAACTATATTTGCCGAGGAGTTGTGCAGCGCCACCGCTGGACGGCGCGGTTAGTCGGCGGAGCCAATGTTGAAATGGGAAAGATTATCGGAATTTTGAGCTGGAATCGAGTTCGTATTTCCAATCAAGATGACTCGAAACCCCTAGTGGACGAGGCGGAAGTTTTGGCGGTCACCAACGGTGGTGACACATTAGAGTCCCAGTCGATTTTATTGGGTCTGCAAAAGGGCGATGGCAGTGCTGAATCCAAATCCACTGAAACTTTTGGTGTTTTCGCTAAGCACGCAAGATATATGCAGTCTCGGGTGGACAATGAGTTTCAGTATTTGATCTATCGCAAGAAATTAGAAGGCTGGTCTTACGCAGCTGGAGTCGGCAGATATGCCTCGGATTATAACAAACCGGGATTATCAGCCTATGGCACAATTCTTTGGACATGGGGCCAATCTCAGTCACTTTTTTAGTTGAACTCACCGGCAAAGCAGAGCTAAATTCGCGGCTTGTTTTTTATAGACGGCTTTTGAACTAGCAATAACCGGGAGCGAATATGCCAACGACAACCACTCAAACTTTTCCGCAAACCAATGGTGCGATTTCTAAGTTTATCGACCATCACTATCGCCATTTTAATGCAGCGGCGATGAAAGACGGAGCTCAAGGATATAAGACTCACCTTGAAAAGGGTGGAAAGATGTTGGTGTCTTTGGCTGGAGCGATGAGCTCTGGTGAATTGGGCCTTTCTTTGGCCGAGATGATTCGCCAAGATAAAGTTCATGCGATTTCTTGCACAGGCGCAAACCTTGAAGAAGACGTTTACAACTTGGTGGCGCACTCTCACTATGTGCGAATTCCAAATTATCGTGATTTGACTCCAGAAGATGAACAAAAGCTTTTGGATAAGCACTTAAATCGAGTGACCGACACTTGTATCCCTGAAGAAGAAGCCATTCGTCGTATTGAAAAGGCGATTTTGGATGTTTGGACAGAAGCGGAAGCAAAAGGCGAAAGCTATTTGCCGCACGAATATTTCTACAAAATCTTGTTGAATGGATCTTTGAAAAAATATTACGAAATTGATCCTAAAAATTCTTGGTTATTGGCGGCTGCGGAAAAAAATCTTCCGATGGTGGTTCCTGGTTGGGAAGATTCAACGACTGGAAATATCTTTGCAGGTCATTTGATCAAAGGTGACATTAAAAAACCTCAGACTATGAAGTCTGGTATCCAATACATGGTGAGCTTTTCTGAGTGGTACATGTCTGCATCTAAAAAAGCCGACATTGGATTTTTCCAAATCGGTGGCGGAATAGCAGGGGATTTCCCAATTTGTGTTGTGCCAATGTTGCACCAAGATTTGGGTTACACAGAAGTGAAATGTTGGAAGTACTTCTGCCAAATTTCTGACTCGACAACTTCTTATGGTTCTTATTCAGGTTCTGTTCAAAACGAAAAAATCACTTGGGGTAAACTTGAAATTGATACTCCAAAATTCATCGTTGAAAGCGACGCAACTATTGTGGCGCCATTGATGTTTGCTTATATCTTAGGTTGGTAGTCGCGAAAGCGACGGAGGTTTTTGTGGGTGTTGAAATGACCGGTGTCTATTTGGGTGATCTTCATTGTGAAATCACTCATGGGCCGTCTCAAACGAAAATATCCACAGATGCTCCTAAAGATAACATGGGTCGGGGAGAAGCTTTTTCTCCGACTGATCTTGTGGGCGTAGCCTTGGGATCGTGTATTGTGACAACCATGGCAATCGTGGCAAAGCGTGATGAGGTTCCCTTTATCGGTGCCACCTATCATGTCACAAAAGAAATGAACAACAATCCAAGAACTATTGCAAAGCTCTCAGTTCTGCTGAAGTTGCCTAAGGCGACACCGCCCGAATATCGAAAAAAATTAGAACATATTGCGATGACCTGTCCTGTGCACAGAAGCCTTGCCAATAATGTTGAAATGCCAATCGCGTTTGATTGGAGTTTGTAATTTACAAGCTGGCTTTTTATGGGTTTGATATTCTTCAATAAGATTTGATTAAGGCAAAATTGATCTGGTTGACACAGTCTCAAATCGAGACTGTGTTCGAAATGAGTGATCAGGGTTAAAGTTAGATTAAATGAGCCCTAGTTTGTATTAATTTTTCAGGATCCTGTCACAATTGTTTGAATGAAAACGTCAAACTTAATTGGATTTCTTATTTTATCATTGGGAATTGCTTCAGGTTCAGCCGCAGCTGATTTATCGACTAAATCAGTTCATGCAAAGAATTCGCACCAGGTATTCGGCATGGGTGGCTTGACTATTCATGGCACCGTACCGGATCAAGAAATCAGAAGTTCTATCATCCGTAAAATGGATGATAAGGGTATTTTGGTTTCTCATCCTGAGATTTCCTATACCTACTTTTCGGACGATTCTGCCGAAGACAATGGATATCAATTGCACTTTATGGCTTTAAAAGATTGTTTCGATAAGCCGGCTGTAGCTGCTGGTTGGGGTAAATATATAAAAGACGACAAATGGAGATATGGCTATTTGTTGGCTCTTTATGCTCGCGAAAAATTTGTGACCACCGAAACCTTTATACAAAATGGTACGACCTACACTCGACAAATCACACAACCGAAATTTTTGGTCTCAACCGATGTGGGGAATTGGGATCTGATTTTTTTGCCAATGCTGACTTTTCAATATTCAGTTCCAATCACTGACAAAATGAACTTTTCGGTGATGGGTGGATCTAATTTTTTGATCAATCATTTTTCGTTGGGATTAGAGTTTTAAGAAGAAGCCGAGCTGTAAAAGCCAAGACACCATCGCCAAAAGCGATGACTGATATAAAGAAGGCAGCCGGACCAGCAGATCACCCAAGTGAATAGCAGGAAGCTAGGTGGGTCCAAAAGAGCCTTTGCCGGGATGCTGGCAATGGCTGCAACAGGAAGGACCGTTAATAAAAGAAACTTGAGCCAAGGGAAATAGATCGAATCAGGGCGCATGCCCAGACGATAGATTTGAAACCATAAGTATTGAAGGTTTTCGGCTTTGGTAAAAATAACGGCCAAAGCTGAAATGCAAAAACGAATGGAATAAAGACTGATTAGGCCGGCAGGTATTAAAACCATCAGCCAAAGCAATCGCAACCAATTGAAGTCGTTCAATCCGTTTAATGCAAATGCCAACCAAGTTGTGCCAATGATAAGATTGCCGATAATGGCGGTGTTGACCCTTTGAAAGCTGAGCATAAATTGAGAGTTGACTGGTTTTGCTAACAATAGATCGAGCTCACCTTTGCGAATTCGTTCTGAGAAGCGATCCAAATTGTCGCTGAATAGAATCATGTAAAATGCATCGACGACAAAAAGAACTCCTAAGAAAACACGAGTTTGTTCTAGATTCCAACTGCCAACTTTATCCGTGTGAAGGAAAATGTTTTCAAAAGTAAAAATTTGAGCCGCATACCAAAATATGTCAGTGACAATTCGGGTGGTGAAATTGGTGCGATACTCGAGATCAGCGACAAGGCTGGCTTTGAAAAATGCCTTAAATAAAATCCAATGCTTCTTTAAATTTTTCATGCGCCGGTTCCCGAGTACTTAGAAGTCCCCCAATGCCAAAGTCCATAGGCAATAG
>CAZDHC010000082.1:0-15361 GCA_964505225.1 uncultured Bdellovibrio sp.
AAGTATGGAAGCGAGCGCTTACTTGTTGAGGTTTTGGGTGTAGTCGATAATTTTGAACGTGCACTTGAGACCAAAATAAATTCAGAAAATTTTGCCAATTTTTCTAAAGGTGTTGAGATGACCTACCAAGACCTGAAGTCGGCCTTGGTTCGCTTTGGCGTCACTGAACTGTCAACCTTGGGACAACCTTTTGATCCTAATATTCACGAGGCCTTAAGTAGCGAAGAAACCGATCAGTTTAAGGCCGGCCACATCAGTCGTGTTTTTAAAAAGCCTTATAAACTTCATGATAAAGTAATCCGACCTGGTCAAGTTGTAGTCGCAAAAGAACCAAGTAAAAATCAATAAGGAGTCGCTTTGGCTAAAAAGGATTTCTATTCAGTTTTAGGTGTTTCAAGAACAGCGTCGAACGACGAAATTAAAAAGGCGTATCGCAAGCTTGCCATGAAACTTCATCCTGATAAAAATCCCGGCGACAAAAAAGCCGAAGAGGGTTTCAAAGAGGCAACCGAAGCTTACGAAACCCTATCTGATCAAAAAAAACGAGAAATGTATGATCAATTCGGTTTTGCTGGAGGCGGCGGCGCCGGTGGATTCGGCGGTGGTCCCGGTGGTCCATTTGGTGGAGCTGGGGGATTTGGTGGCTTTCAGCAGGGCCCAGGTGGTAACGAAAACTTTCAGGATATCTTTGGCGATATCTTTGGGGATGTTTTTGGCAGCGGTGGATTTCGGCAAGGTGGTCGAAAAGCCAAGGGCGCTGATCTTCGCTACACTTTAAATGTGTCTTTCGAAGAATCTGCACTTGGGGCTGAAAAAACAATTTCATTTATCAGACAAAAAAATGGCCGCGAAGATTCGGCTCGATTGGCAGTAAAAGTTCCAGCTGGAGTTAAGCAAGGTCAGCGTTTGAAACTAAATGGCGAAGGCGACACATCTCCACAGGGTGGCTCTGCCGGTGATTTGTACGTCATTGTCAACGTACAGGATCATGCGGTCTTTCGTCGCGAAGACGACGATGTCCTTATCGACGTTCCGGTTAGTTATTTTGATGCGATTTTAGGAGCTGAAGTTGAGGTTCCAACTTTATCTGGTCGAATCGCCGTTAAAGTTCCATCAGGATCTCATAGTGGACAGGTGATGAGAATCAAGGGCAAAGGCTTTCCTAAATCTGGCGGCTTTGGCTCTGGCGATATGTTGGTTCGAATTTTAGTGGATACGCCAAGCAGTTTGAATTCGAAGCAAAAGGAACTGATTCAAGAGTTGGCTAAAACTTCAGATGAAACTCCACAAGTAAAAGAATTTAAAAACAAAGTGGCACAAGTACTTCGGGGTCGAAAATGAGAAATACCTATTTTATCACAACCATACTGGCATTTTGTTTTTCTGCTTGTTCTAGTGAGCCAACAATTGTTCGCACAAAAGATCGAACCGAAAAAAGACCAGCACAAGTCCGCCAAGAGCCGACTCCACAGAAAACAATTGTTCCCAAGGCCAGTCCGGAAAGAATATTTGAGGCCGGCAAGAAATTTTTCGACAATCGAGATTTCAACAAATCCTTCGACTATTTTATGGCCGCATCCAATATGTGGAAGGGGACTCCAAAAGAAGGCGAAGCTCAAGTTTGGGCATTGCGCTCCCTTGTTAGGGGAAATCGTTACAACGAATCTTTAGATCTATCGTCTAAGCTTTTAAAGGCGCACCCCTGGACTGACTCAATAGCTATTGAAATTGCCGGCTATAAAATTAAGTCTCTGGAGTCTGTTGGCGACAACATTGGATTGCTCAATACTTATTTAGAGTTTTCAAACAACATACAATTTGGAAAAGAGCGAGAACTCTTTAGACAGAAAGCTTTGGACGTCATATCAAGCAAATTGAGTCCCGAAGAACTAAATCAACTAGCGGGCAATTCTGATTTTTCCCCAGTTCACGCGGCAATTTACTTTCGGCTGGGTGAGATGTCCTACGAATCTCACGATCAAGACAGTGCCAGAAAATTTTACTCAAAAACAATTTCAGTTGGCTCGGGCACCGAATGGGCCGTTCGGGCTCAAGAAATTTTGAATCAGCTCGAGTCCGTTCGTCGAGTTGAGCCAAAAACTATCGGCGTTGTTTTGCCTATGACTGGAAAGCACGCACAGGTCGCGACCAAAACTCTGCGAGGAGTTCAAATGGGTTTAGGCCTTTATAACAACTACCCGTCATCTTTTAAGCTTGCCGTTGTCGACAGCGAAGGGAATCCAGACAGTGCCCGCCGAGGCGTTGAGCGTTTGATTAAAGATGACAATGTCATTTCCATCATTGGAAGTGTCTTGTCAAAAACCGCGCCGGCTGTTGCGGCGAAATCTTCAGAAATGGGAGTTCCTTCTATTGCTCTTTCCCAAAAGTCCGGCGTCACTGAACTTGGTCCATCTGTATTTCGAAATTCTCTTACAAGCGAAATGCAGGTTCGATATTTAGTTAAAACGGCGATGGAAGAGCTGGGTATGAAACGCTTTGCGATTATGTACCCAAATGATTTGTACGGCGTTGAATATACAAATATTTTTTGGGACGAAGTTCTGGCTCGGGGCGGACAAATCGTTGGAGCTCAGTCTTATTCTAATAAAGAAACTGACTTTCGAGACCCAGTTCAAAGGTTGGTTGGCACATACTATCTAGAGGGTAGAAGCGACGAATACAAATTGCGCTTAAAAGAATGGACCGATGCTCAAACAAAGAGGTCCGCTAGAAATGAACCTCCGGAAGATTTGTTGCCTGCCGTTGTTAACTTCGATGGAATTTTTATTCCGGATGGAATCAAAGCTATGGGTCAAATCTCAGCGATGCTTTCTTTCAATGGCGTCAAGGGCGTGCACCTTTTGGGAACGAACCTTTGGAACGCTCCTGGCTTGGCAAAACGAGCTGGACATTTTTCTAATAGCCTTTTGTTTGTTGATAGCTTTGTTGGAACCGAACAACATTTCGCAAGCTCTCAATTTGTTAAAGATTATCGAACAATTTTCAATGAAGAGCCGGGGATTTTTGAAATTCAAGGATATGATGCTGCACTTTTATTGCGACAACTTATTTCTCAAGGAAATACCAGTCGTGAGTCTTTAACTTCGGCATTGTCTAAAATAAAAGATTTTCCTGGCACAGTTGGACCTATGTCTATGACCGAGAGTCGTGAAATCATGAGGCCCGTTGTTGCACTCACTTTAGACCAGACTACAAATGTAGTTCCCTATGTGAAACCACGAGGACCGTAGTAAATCTTAACTGAAACTGGCCTGTTCAAGTTTAACAATTTCCTAAATAATTTGTTAAATGCGCCTTAAGAATTTTATGGTGAGTAAATCACCTTTATTGCGTGAAATTGTATTTATCTCATTTGCGGTGGGATTTGCCATGTCTATGGCATTTTCGGTTTATCAGTCATATAGTTCGTTCAATGATCGTAAGGCTAAAGTTCTTGCTGAAGTTGAAACTTTAGAAACTGCACTACAGCCTCAATTGGAAAATGCTCTTTGGGATGTTGATAAGGCCTCAGTAAAAAGAATTTTAGATGCTCTCGCGGCACAGCCGAGTGTTGCCAAGGTTACTGTCGAAGGCTCTGGGTTTGAGGTAACCAGCTTGCACGAGGGGCTGGAATCTGATTGGAAATCTATTCACTACCCTTTGTTTTTCACAGATGACTCTGGACCACACGACTTAGGGTTGCTGACTATCTCACTTACCAAAAATCAATTCCTGGCCGACTTCAAATCAGACATCATTTGGGCCTTTGTTCAGAATATTTTTAAATTTTTAGTATTAGGCGGAATTCTTGCGTGGATTTTTAATAGAAAAGTCACCGCACCAATTAGCGATATTCAAGAAATGACCCATCGTTTTACTCAGGAACAGTTGTCCGTTATTTTGGGCGCTGAACATACGGTTTTAACCAGACCGTCAGGATCGGAGCTGTTTCAGCTTCGCGACGACATTAAACAACTTCAAACTAATTTTCAGAATGCCTTTTACAAACAGAAGTCTTCTGAACAAGCAAGACTAAGTGCTGAACTTCAGCTGGAAAAAGAAAAGCAAAAAATACGATTGATTCAGCGACTGGATTCAATTGGACAAATTACTGCACAGGTCGTTCATGACTTTGGAAACATCGTGATGATTATCAACGGAAAGACGACGATTTTAGATAGGTATTTAAAAGAAGAAGCTCATACAAAATTGACTGCCGACATTAGAAAAGCCGCCTTGCGAGCCCAAAGTCTAATCAAAAAAATGCTTCGCATGGCTCGGTACCAAGAGCCAGAAACACTAATTATAGATCCTTTTGAAAGTATTACTGAATTGAATGATCTTCTAAAAACCGCTGTTGGTAGCGCCATCGAGCTACAGGTAAATACCACCGGAGCTGGCGGAATGGTGAAGGTGGATCCAACTTCCCTTGAAAACTCGATGATCAATCTTTGTGTGAATGCACGAGACGCCATGCCCGAGGGTGGAAAAATCGAGATCTCAATCGACCAAAAGAAAAAGAATGGCGAAGACTTTGTAGTTATTTCCATTCAAGACAATGGCAGTGGAATTCCTGAAGAAATTAAAGAGAAAATATTTGATCCATTTTTCACCACAAAGGCTCCTGGCAAAGGAACTGGCTTAGGCTTGTCACAGGTTCAAGATTTCGTAAAAGAGTCTGGCGGCTGGCTAGAGCTTTCTACGGGTGATTCAGGCACTCGCTTCTCAATGTATCTTCCAGACAAACGCTCAGAAGCCAATGCCAGTGCGGCCTAGGCTGATTTAACGCGCGTTAAACTCATACGTATTATAAGTTTTTTTTATACATAACTTCTTAACCCACATTATGGCCTGGTCCGTCACATGGCCATGCAGCATTAAGACAAATGTCTGCAAGTAAAAAGGTGGGGGCCTTATGACAGAATTTTTATCTAGAGACATTGTAGAAGAGTGCAAACGAAGATTAGTACAAATGAAAGCTGAGATATTAAATCGCAGTCGTTCTTCTAGAGCAGAATTTGCCTTAGTCGATAAAAATTCCGGCGATGAAATAGATCAAGCCGTTGCCCAGCTGACAGAGCATAATTTCTTGGTTTCACAAGAGAGATTACGCACACAATTATTAGAGATCGAGTTTGCATTAGGTCGAATTCAAATGGGGCAATTTGGAATCTGCGAAGAGACCGAAGAGCCAATCGAAAAAGACAGACTACTGGCAATTCCTTACACCCGCTTGAGCATTGAAGGAGCAGAGATTCAAGAAGCAAAGAAAAAAAGATTTGCGCGTTAGTGTGGAAAACTATCTCACGAAGCGTCTGAAATTTTGGAGAAAATTTAAGCACTTAGTGATTTTTTGTTGAAACATAATTGGAAGCCATCGATAACCACCTTCGTTGATTCAACGGTCAAAGATCATCAAGGGGGGAACAGGTGAACGCGACCGATCTCGATTTTTTTAGAACATTATTAAAGACTCACAAAAGTGAAATCCTTAATATGACATCTCAATTTAAAAGTGAGCAGTCTGCACAAAGAGATATTGTGTCGGATGAACATGAAGCCGCTTCTTTAGATTTTCAAATAAATGTTTCAATCAATCTTCAAGAAAAACAGCGCGGTTTGCTTTTGCAAATTGAAAAAGCACTTGGAAAAATTGAAAACGGAACTTACGACCATTGCGAAAGCTGTGGAGATGCAATTAGCTTGGGCCGACTGAAGGCTAGCCCATTCACGACCTTGTGCTTAGCTTGCAAAGAAGAACAAGAAGATCCCAGAAATTTTTTACAGTAATTAAAACTTAAACCTCGTCCTTTATCTTAATTTTCTCATGGAATGAGGTCCTGCTGACAGGGACGTCAGCACTTGTTTTCCGTCTAATTTCTTCCCCGCCCTTTTCCAGACCTAAAATCGACTTATTTTCTTAAAGAGATTTTAAATACAATCCGAAAAAATTTGTACGAAGCAACCTTTATCCCGCGCGATTGGCGGAGGAGCCGTATGAGTTTTGACGATAAAGCACCAAATGAAATGCCCACAACATTACCAATGCTTCCTGTAAGGGATATTGTTGTGTTTCCATACATGATACTTCCACTATTTGTTGGCCGCGAGGCTTCAATCAGATCAGTAGAAGATGCACTTTCAAAAAATCGATTGATCTTTTTAGCCTCACAAAAAGAGATCACTGAGGAAAATCCTTCTCCAGAATCGATTTATGAAGTTGGAACTATCGCGAAGATCATGAGAATGCGAAAGCTTTCTGACGGACGCGTAAAGATCCTAATTCAGGGTGAAGCCAAAGGACGAATTAAGTCTTTCAGTAAAACTGCTCCTTCATTTGAAGTAGAAGTTGAAAGAATTGATGAGCCAGTTCAAACAACACCAGGTGTTGAGTTTGAAGCTTTAATCAGAACAGCAAAAGAGCATATTGAAAAAATCATCGCTCTTGGTCGAGTTCTTTCTCCGGATATCTTACTAGTACTAGATGATGTCACTGATCCAGGTAAATTGGCTGATTTAATTGCCAGCAACCTAGGGGTCAAAGTACCAGATGCTCAAAAGGTTCTAGAGACTGTTGATCACAAAGAGCGACTACGCCTAGTGAATGAAATCCTAGCTGGTGAGCTTGAAGTGTTGCAAATGCAACAAAAAATCAGAAGCCAAGCAAAAGATGAGATGTCTAAATCACAGCGCGAATATTTCTTACGTGAGCAAATGCGCGCAATCAAAACAGAATTGGGCGAAGCTGACTCTAAGTCTGAAGAGATGGAAGAGTTGCGTGAAAAAGTTCACAACGCTGGAATGCCACAAGCTGTAGAGACTGAAACTTTAAAACAATTGGGTCGCCTAGAGAGAATGCACCCAGATGCTTCAGAAGCTTCAATGGTGAGAACTTATATCGACTGGATGGTTGACCTTCCTTGGTCTAAGAAGACAGAAGATTCAATCGATCTTTCTAGAGCTAAAGAAGTTCTAGATGAAGACCACTATGAATTACAAAAAGCAAAAGATCGTATCCTAGAGTTCTTAGCGGTGCGAAAACTTAAAAACAACATGAAGGGTCCAATCCTTTGTTTCGCCGGCCCTCCGGGCGTAGGTAAAACTTCCCTTGGAAAATCGATTGCTCGCGCAATGAACCGGGAATATTTCCGAATTTCTCTTGGTGGAGTCAAAGACGAAGCTGAGATTCGTGGACACCGAAGAACTTACGTTGGAGCAATGCCAGGAAAAGTCATTCAAGCTATGCGCCAGGTGAAAACCAACAACCCAGTTATCGTTTTGGATGAAATTGATAAGTTGGGAAGTGATTTCCGTGGAGATCCATCGGCAGCAATGCTTGAGGTGCTAGATCCAGAACAAAATGCAACATTCCGAGATAACTATTTGAATGTGGATTTTGATCTTTCGAATGTGCTTTTTATCGCGACTGCCAATGTGCTTGAAAATATTCCTGCGGCTCTTAGAGATCGTATGGAAATTCTTCAGATTTCTGGTTACACAGAAAACGACAAGTTGTTCATTGCTAAAAAGCATTTAATTGAACGACAAATCGAAGCAAATGGTATTAAGCCAGAAAATATCAAATTTACTGATGAAGGTTTGAAATACCTAATTGGTCACTACACTCGCGAAGCTGGATTACGTAATCTAGAGCGCGAAGTTGGATCCATCTGCCGAAAAGTTGCGAAGATGGTTGTCATGAATGAAGGTAAGTTCATGGAAATCAACGAAACAACTGTTCCAGAATTGATGGGACCTCCGCGGTTTCTTCGTGATGAAAAAATGCATGATTCACAAATCGGTGTTGTGACAGGCTTAGCCTGGACACAGGCTGGTGGAGAAGTGCTTTACGTAGAAGCTCTTCGTTACAAAGGAAAAGGCAGTCTAGTATTAACTGGTCAGCTTGGTGATGTAATGAAGGAATCTGCTCATGCTGCGATGGCTTATGCCCGCGCTCACACTGAGCAACTTGGAATCCCTTCTGACTTTTTTGAAAAGTGGGACATCCATGTTCACTTGCCAGCAGGAGCTATTCCAAAAGATGGTCCATCTGCAGGTATCACAATGACAACGGCACTTCTTTCTTTGATGACAGATATGCCAGTTCGACATGATATCGCAATGACCGGTGAGGTGACGCTACAAGGTCGAGTTCTACCGGTTGGTGGAATCCGTGAAAAATGCCTAGCAGCACTTTCTCAAGGAATTAAAGATGTGATTATACCTCTAGCGAATGAAAAAGATTTGTCTGATATTCCTAAAGAATTTAAAGACAAGATGAACTTCATTTGTGTGGAAAATTTGGATGAAGTATTCGCAGTTGCTTTTGACAGAAATCATAAAGGAACGACGAAAAAGCCAAATGCTCCTAAGACAGCCCGCAAGGGAAAAGGCGCAGCAGCTGCTGCAGCCTAGTCTTTAAAGATTAGACTTAATTGAAAACGCTCGGCTAAAACCCGGGCGTTTTTTATTTGAAAGACTCATCAGGTTTGTACAGAATATCTCTATGATTGAATTTACAATGAATTCAGATATTAAAACGATAGCTCTTTTATCTCTTTTTTCGATGTTTATAATTATTTTTTTCATTTTGTTTGTCATCCAAATCAGAATAGGCATCACCTCTAGAACAATCTTTAAAGAATTTAAAGTAGGGAGTGAAAATGAACTTTTTACGGACGCTCTTTTAAACAACAAATTAACCGAGCTAAAACAAAGATATGTTGAACCACAGCCTAGTGATTCATCAGACACGATTTTTTTAAAAAAGAAATTACAAAAACTTCTAAGGATTAGATTTGCTTTCTTTTCAATCGAAGTTGCACTGATGTTTTTAATATTCTTTTCTGTTTCAAATTTTTAAAAACAACTAAGTTTGGCCTGATTGAAAAAACCCCACGCTACAATCCGAATTTATTTTTAATCGCGATAGCTTTGTTGTGCACAATTTCAACTGGAAATTGCTCTGCTGCCCCAACCACTCTAGAAAAGTAACTTTTTTGATCTGGGTTTTGCAAAAGACTTGGGTCCTTCGTTAGCTTACTTTCAACTTGGTAAAGAATCGCCATTTGCGGGTAATTTAAGGAAACTTGCTCCATGCCCGACTGATGGACATCATGACTTGATGTTGACGAGCATTTTTCAAAACTTGTACAAGGACTTTCCTCAAAAACACTCTTCAAAAAGTTGGCATCATTTTCATCTTTTAAATCTCGGGCAATAAGAAATGCGACTAGGCCCCGCCCATTTCGATTTTCTTCGACTAATTCCAAATATTTTTCCGTCAATGCTTGGTGCATTTTTGGACTCAGGTTTCGAAGTTCATTGTCTATTCTGGGGTCGTTGTCGTTTTTAGAATCGATAATTTCTTGAACCGAATCCCACTTAGATTGATCTGCCCCTAAATCTGCCCTCTTCGTTGTTGCTGTGGATTTCTCCGTTGTTTTGTCTGTGGATTCTGTTGATTGCGGATTTTCAGTTGGCTCTTTGGGGCGATTGCTATTAGCAAAATCTAAGTCACTTGGCTTTAGGACTCGCTCCGTTTCGTTTAAGTCATTTGAGTTTTTCTTTGTTATCGCAAATGCAAAAAGCCCCGCGACTAGCAGGGCTCCGATTGCATATTTTGATATGTTTTTTGTATTACTGTGCTTGGGCATCAAAATCTTTTAGCATTGCCGTTTTCACATCTGCCCGAGAAATTCGACCTAATTGATCATTCGAGTATAGGTCTGCATCCATTTTAACTTTGTCATTACAGTTTGAGCAGTGTTTTGAGATGTTTTTCAACATGATCGTCGAAGATCCATAAGATCCAAGAGCTGTCGAATCACAAGCCGGTTGGCCCTCTAGCTTTGCGCCAGTCCAAATGCTGACCATGTCTTTTCCAGATGCATCTTTAAAGGGACGTGGACAAGTGTCGTGTCCCCAGTTTCCGTTCTTAGTCTCGGAATGTCTTGCTTCGTGATAAACCACCATCAAACGCGCTACTTGAGGATGGCTAAATTGCACAAAGTTTTTTGTTAGCCACATTTTGTTGGGATTAAAAAATGGTTGAACACAAGCCACAGCTGCTCCGCCGCCACAAGCGTCCATACCAACTGACGTGATGCGGGTTTCAAAAAATGATTTATAAGAAGCGCCTGAAACGTCTCCGTAGATTTGTTTATGAAGCGGCGACTTTGCTGATCCTTGAACTTGATTCATAAATGCCAGATCAGAAACCATTTGTTGCTGAATATTAGCTGGAACATCCTTGTCAAATTGCACAGCGTGGACATTTGTCGCCAAAAGAATCGTAAGTGTTACCAAAAGTTTTTTCATTTATTTTCCCCCCCCGGGATGGAAATTCCTTTTTCCAGGAGAAAGTGTCCTAGATCGGGGTAATATTTGGCACGACGATAATTTTACTGGAAAGTATAAGAAAATGTTTTAGTTGAGCTATTGCCCGTTCAATCTGTTGTTTTCAGATTCCAATACTCGAACTAATGTCTTCAAGTCCGACACTTCTTCTTTTAAATGAAGAATCTGTTCTTCTTTTTCTTGAAGGATTTGAGTGTAAGCTTTTTTGAGCTCACTTAATAGACGATTTGCCGCAGTCAAGATGGGCTCGTCTTTGATGGCATTGGGGATTTCTTTTTCAAAACCCATTTCCTCTGCCATCTGTTTAAATTCATTACCGGTTCTAGAAACTGAAGCATTTTTTTGTGAAGTTGCTTCTTTCTTCAAAGGGGGGGCGACGTTCTGAACAAAGTTTCCTTGGGAGGGGCGATGTTCTTGAGGTTGATCCAAAATCAAATACCGACCCTCTACAAGTTGGCATTTAATATCATCGGCTTTAATTCGGCGTCTCAACGTGCTAATGCTCACTCTGTATTTAGATGAGTATTCAGTTAATGGTAGCCAATTCATTGCCATGGATGTGGACCTCTCTTGCCTACTCACTTTATCAGCCAACATTTGCGTGTCAAACATCGAATACTCTTACCTAGTCAAAGTAGCCAAAACCATATCTAGGTCTGGGTTTTAAGGTGAATACTCAGGTCCTAGGTCTTGAAAATAGGGTAAATTTTGGCCCGACGCGCAATGTTCGCGCTTTGCTATGCAATCAACCGCGTGGATACTCAATATCAATGGCAGTTAAGTTAAGAAACAAAAAGAAGGTTGGTTTGGTGTTAAGCGGTGGCGGTATAAAAGCCGCAGCTTTTCATATTGGAGTTTGCCTAGCCCTTCGCGAAAAAGGCTTCAAGTTTGCCGGTGGAACAAAAGAGCAAGTAAAACGAAATTTTCCTGATGATGATCCAATGACGGTTCGGCTTTATGTAGGTTCAAGCGCCGGATCATTTTTGGCTGCCTGCTTATCGGCGGGTTACAGTTTAGATGCTATGGTGAATGCTTTTAAAGTCGGATCAACGGGTAAAAGTTCTGGTTCCGGAGAGCATTCTTTGGGTCATTTAAGACCTTTTGGTTACAAAGATATTTTCTCGATCAACACTTCCAATATTTTAAAATCCATTCCCCTTTCTATCTTAAGAAAATCGATGGTTTCTGGGGGCTTTGAAACTTTGCTAAAAGATCGATTTAAGGTGAATGGCTTTTTTAACTCAAAGGGAATCGAGAAATATCTTAGACAATATGCCCTTTCCCATAATGAATTTCGGCAGTTGGGCGTTGATCTGTTTATCATCGGCACTCAATTAAACCATAGTCGCAAGGCTATTTTTGGCGGATTTCCGGATAGTCATAAAACCAAGACTTTAAAGTATGTGAATTATGCTAAAATTTCTGAAGCGGTGGCTGCCAGCATCAGCCTACCCCCTGTTTTTGCCCCCTACAAAATTGATTCTCCAAAGGGCAAAGAGCTTTATTTTTTTGACGGGGAAATCAGAGATTCTCTGTCCACTCACGTAGCCAGCGACAGCGGTGCCGATTTAATCATTTCGTCTTATTCTTATCAGCCTTATCATTACACCGAGGAAATTGGCTCACTTCACGAGTACGGGATCCCTTTGATTTTGAACCAAGCCCTATATCAGGTGATTCAGCAAAAAATTGATCGCCACATTCATTACAAGGCCGACATTAAGTTTATTTACAATTCTATCGACAAATATTGTTTAGAAAACAAGGTTTCAGACGAAAGCCGAACCGCCATTTTAGATATTATCAAAAAGCGAGTTCATTATAAGCCCGAGGTAGACTACATCTACATTCACCCGCGGTCGCAAAATTACGAAATGTTTTTTGCCGATCACTTCTCTTTAAGTCCCGATGTGCTCGAAAAAATTGTTCGAATTGGATTTAGGTCTGCCATCAGTCAATTGCGACAATATGACATTTAGTTATTTAAAATGGATTGCCTGTTGAATCTCAACACTGAGCATTTTAAGCCGATTGACCAGTATAGAATTTAGACTGACAAAACGAAGGGCATAAATTCCCTTTTCCGGAGAGTGAACAACCATTCCATCCACTGGAAGTGATTTGCCCTTTCCCCACTGTAAAACACCCTTCAAAATTGTTCCTTTTGAAAGCTTGCTGTCGCCAGTCCAATAGATTCGTGCACCGGTTGAGCTAAACTCTAAAACCGAGGCTTTACGATTCATTTCTATATTTCGAATGCTGTAGATTTGATACGAAAGCTCAACAACGGCCGGAACTTGGACCCGAAAGGCAGTTCTTCTGTTCAATCGGTAGAATTGCGGGTCATTCAAAATTCTGACCCCCTCTTCGTTTTTTTTCACGCGAGTGTTTACGAAATATCTTTCTTTATCGACATAAAATAAAACCGTTACTTTTTCATAGTCACGAACGGAGCCATCTAACAGATCTCCGAGCATGCTTAATTCTTTGTCTATTGAGTGGGGCTTGAAATGAAACAACTCGCCCCTGGTGTTTTTAATTATGACTTCAATCTGTTCCTTGGCCACCTTCAGAAAAAGTTTTTTTCGATCTATGAGCGAAAAGACTCTTTCAAAAGGTGCCTTAGCCATTACCCAAGTGCCTTTTCAACTATCTGAAAAAATGGTCCAGAAATTAATCCTAGAAACACCACTAAGATTGCTGAAATCATAATGGTTGTTTTCGTCGCCAACATTTGTCCTGGGCTTTCAACCACATCGCCATCTTTCATATAAATAACGACGATTGGACGTAAATAATAGTAAACACTGATGACGGAATTCAACACACCCCAGATAGCAAGCCAGATGAGGCCTTCGCCAATTGCGGCTGTGAACATATAGAACTTACCGAAAAATCCAACCAAGGGAGGGATTCCCGCTAAAGACAGCAAAAAGACTGTTAAGCAAAATGCCATCAACGGATTCTTTTTTGCGTATCCAGCTAAATCATCAATATTGATGGAATCTTTTTCAGTTTTTTCAATTAACGAAACTATTGCAAAAGCACCCAAGGTCATTAACGAATATGCAGCTAAATAAAAGATCACTCCAGAGCCAGCAAAAGAAGTGTTTTCACTAATACCTGTGGTTATGACTCCAACCAAAAGGTAACCCGAATGCGAAATGCTCGAATAAGCCAGCATTCTTTTGAAGTTGTTTTGCAGAATAGCCGCAACGTTACCAACGATCATTGTTAAAACCGCAAGCCACTGTAGCATATCAAAAAGATTTTCTGACCCAACCAGTGATTTGGTAGAGATGATTCTTAAGAAGGCCGCAAAGCTAACCGCTTTTACCGCGGTCGCCATGTAAGCTGCATGCGGAGTGGGTGCTCCCTGATAAACATCAGGAGTCCAAGCGTGAAATGGGGCGATTGAAACCTTAAAGCAAAAACCTAAAATTAAAAGTGTGATTCCAAAAACAAAAATTCTAGATGAAGAAATTAAATCCGAAGTTTTTGCGATGACTTCTGGGATATAAGTGCTTCCAACGCTTCCGAAGATAAACGCAACACCATATAGAAAAATAGCCGAAGCGAATGAGCCTAAAATAAAATATTTTAGCGCGGCTTCTTTCGAAAGCTTCTGTTCGTGTGACATCGCGATCATTAAATAAAGAGCCAACGACATTGTTTCTAGTCCAATGAACACCATCAACAGGTCCACCGCTGAAACCAAAATCATCATGCCGATCACCGAGCTTAATGTTAAAAACACCAACTCTGAGAACTGTTCACCGTTTGTCGATGGATTGTCATACATCAACATCAACGAGCCGCCGGCGGCCAGCAATGCAATAAATCCCATCCATTTGGTTAAACCATCAAACACCAAAGCATTTGAAAATGCCGTTACACCAGAACCCGAAACCACTAACAACAAAACTAGTGCGGCTAAAATTCCACCAAGTCCTTGAATTAAAGTTGCCGAAGGGCTTTGCTCCGAGTTTCCTCTAAGAATTTTAATTGTGATCGGAATGATGCTTGCCAAAAAAAGCATGATCATCGGAGAAACTAATAGGATATCACCAATTCCAATATTGGAAGTCATTATTGGTCTCCTTGTTGTGTTGCCTTAGCTTGAACCGCGTTGTTGCCAGCAGCAGTTAAGTTAACTGTTAATGTGTAGTTCGATTTGTTTTCAACAAGTCGATTGATGCTTGCTTTCGAGTAGTTCAAAAACTGATTCGGAAATAATCCCATCCAAAAAACCATAATAACTAACGGCACCAAAACAACAATTTCTCGTACCGAAAGATCGTGTAAAGGATGATGTTTGTCGGCAACCAGCTCTCCTGGTTGTCCAAAGAAAACTCTTTTGAACATCCAGAGCATATAGACCGCACCAAAAACGACCCCAGAAACGGCTATGTAGGACACCACAGGTTCTGCCTTAAATGTTCCAAGTAAGATTAAAAATTCACCAACAAATCCGTTGGTCATTGGAACCGCTATTGAAGACAGCGTGATGATAAAAAAGAAAATTGTGAATATTGGCAACACTCCGGCTAAGCCGCCGTACTTGCTAATTTCTCGAGAGTGAGTTCTTTCGTAAATCATGCCCACCAAAAGGAATAGTGCTCCGGTTGAAATACCGTGATTTAACATTTGGTACAATGAACCTGCGTAACCGAATTCATTGAACACAAAAAGACCTATCAACACATAGCCCATATGTGAAACAGACGAGTAGGCCACCAACTTTTTAATGTCTGGCTGAACCATCGCTACCAAGGCGCCATAAACGATGCCTATTGTTCCGACTAATAAAAATAGCCAAGCCCAATACTCGGATGCCTCGGGGAACATCGGAATGGTCCAACGGATAAATCCATAAGTACCCATTTTCAACATAACGCCGGCTAGAATAACCGAGCCTGGCGTCGGAGCTTCAACGTGGGCGTCTGGCAACCAAGTGTGAAATGGAAATACTGGAACTTTGATTGCAAATGCCAATGCAAAA
>CAZDHC010000083.1:0-12964 GCA_964505225.1 uncultured Bdellovibrio sp.
CCCTGCAGCGCAATGGCACCCAGCACGGTAAATGCAGCCTCTTCATCACTCACAGCATCTGGCACCTTGGCACAAAGGTTCATCGGCACACTCACCACCTCGGCATGCTTACCGTTGCTGATCACCCGATCACCCACTTCAAAGCCGACCACACCCGCACCAACCTCAGCCACTCGGCCCACATTACAGTAGCCCAATGGCAAAGGCTGGTCGAGCTTGTTGAAGACCGCCTCCATGGTGGGCTGCAACCCGTCTGTCTTGATTTTGTCCAGCACCATGCGTACTTTGTCGGGTTGCTGGCGAGCTTTGTCTATCCAACCGGCTTTGCCAAACTCGACCATCATGCGCTCGGTGCCAGCGGACACCAGCGTCTTCAAAGACTCAATTAAAAGTTGCCCACGTTTCACGCTCGGACAAGGAACTTCTGCCACTTCAGTCGCACCGGTTTTTAGACTTTGTAATATTTGTTTCACTTAAGTGGAACCTCTTTGATCAATGAACTGCTGGCACCACAACTCCATGCAAACCAACGCAAACAAGGCATAGGAGCCGTCCACCCGTCCAGCAGCATCTTCAGCAATCAGCTGATGTACAGCTAGGGGATCGAACAAACCACGTCGGTGCAAGGCCGCATGTGACAGCGTGTCGTTTAACAACACACGCAGCGGACCATGCAGCCAAGAACGCAGTGGTGCTCCAAATCCTGTCTTGGGGCGCTTCAATATTTGGTTGGGCAAGATGCCACGCATGGCCTCGGTGAACACCCATTTGCCTTGGCGACCGCGTTGCTTTTGATCCAAAGACAGACTGAAAGCCAAACGAACCAGATCGGGGTCGAGCAAGGGCACGCGCACCTCCACACCAGCGGCCATGCTCATCTTGTCTGTGTAATTCAGGTTGTGATCGGCCAGAAAATGCTTGCACTCCAAATACAACATACGGTTCAGACGAGGCACGCTGTCGGGCAACTCGGCCAAAGATGCTTGAAGTGGGTCAATTCGACGGCTCGACGCCCGCAACTCAGGCACCAGCAAGCGGTCTACCCAAGGCTGGTCTAACCACTGAAAATAGCTGGCTATGCGGGCATCCCCATCCAAATCTGCGTGGCCCAGGGCCTTGCGCATGCGCCTGCCAAGCACAGTCCCCGTGTGCAATTGACGGGCCAGCCCTGCAACACCTGAACGCAGACCCTGCGGTAAACCACTCCAATAACGCTCTGTCTGCAAGGCGTAGTGACGCCGATAGCCGGTAAAGATATCGTCACCACCCGCGCCTGACAGCAACACTTTGATGCCTTGTTCACGTGCCAATTTTGAGATGAATAATGCATTAAGAGGTGCTGGGTCGGCCTGCGGCTCATCGAGGTGCCAGACCATCTGGACCAGTTGATCGGCCATGGCTGGGCCTGCATGCACCACATGAAGGTCTACATCCAGGTGCGCCGCAACGGCACGAGCGTAGGGCAGGTCAGAGACCATGCCCTCTTGCCGCTCGCCTTTAGAATCTAACGCAATGGTGAAACACTGCAACCGTGTTTCGGGTGACACTTGGCGCGCAAAAGCCACGACCGCGCTGCTGTCCAGCCCCCCCGACAAAAAAGCACCTACGGGCACATCCGCCACCATTTGTCGTTGCACGGCTCTGCGCACTGCCTTGCGCACCTCAGCAATGGCCACAGCATCGGTACGGGCCGTTATAGTTTGCAGCGCAGGGTTTTGTGCCCAATGCCACTGACGCGTGATACGACCATGCTGCACCCACAGTGCATCACCCGGTGGCAATTTGTGCACACCTGTCAGCATGGTCTGTGGCGTGGGCGCCCAAAGGTATGTCAAATGATCGCGCAGTGCCACTGGGTTAACTTGTCGCGACACGCCAGGGAAAGCCAGCAAGGCCTTCATCTCACTTGCCAGCAAAACGCCCTGTGGTGTCTGCGTGTAATACAGAGGCTTCACGCCCATGTCATCTCGCGCCACAAACATGGCTTGCCGCCGCGCATCCCAAATGGCAAAAGCAAACATGCCGTTCAAGCGCGGCAACAAGGCCTCGCCTTCGGCCATATAAAGCTGCAGCAGGACCTCGGTATCCGAATGCCCACGGAAGGTGTGGCCCCGCGCCTCTAAGTCCGCACGCAATTCACGGAAATTGAAGATCTCGCCGTTGAAGGCAACCACCACTTGACCGTTCGGGCTGACCATGGGTTGGTGGCCCATTGGCGACAAATCCAGAATGGACAGACGCACATGGCCTAAGCCAACACCGGCTGCATCATCCAGCCACACGCCAGAGTCGTCAGGACCACGGTGCGCAATTGATCGCAAGCCTGACTGCAAAGAATCCAATTCAAAAGCACCAGAAAATCCTATTAAACCACACATATTTATTAAAATATAAAATTATTTAATACTTAATTTGTTTTAATTGAGTGAATTTTTTAAATTAATTATAACAATAATATCTTTTAAAATTTAATAATTTAAAGATCGTGATAGATTGATATTCAAAGTACATCAAAAAAATTGAACTTGGCAATGAACTGGGCCGCTTCACGGCAGGTATTGCTTTGGTTCCGGGCTTTCTAGGTGAGTGACAAAAATCTTAGCCATCGACGTCAAGGGCTTGCTCCTGCTTAGGCCGCAGTGCAACCACAGCATCATCCCGACCAGGGTTCAAGTCTTATAAACCATCACCCACGCTCAAGTCGCATTGTTACAAAAGGACTTTATTTGTATTGCTTGACGCGGCTGTCCGGTGCGCCGGCTCCGTACACTTTTTTGACAGGCAAACGACCTGTAATTTCAATCTCACGTCGTTTGTATTCGCGCAACCGCATAACGTCGCAACGCAATCTTGCCCATGCATAACCCACCCAACCAGCGCGCCATGCGCCTTGTACCAACCAGTGATAGCAAAAAAGGATGAGCATACGAAATGGGATCTGATCAAAGTGCTTCTTGATCCACATTCGCCGCTCAAAGGTGCTTCCAAATAGTCTAGGGGTCGCAGCCATCGGAGCCTTCTCATAGGCCATCACAGCCTCTGCCGTTGTGTAACGATTCTGCTTTTCTAACCAATGCTCCAGATCCGGGCTGTCATGGTGGGCCATCTCACTCTTGACTTCGGCGATACGCCCCTTTACGATAGGGTGCTCGTTTACTGAAACGTCGCTGAATTGGCAATTGCCCGTACGCCACAAGCGGACAAGATTTTGTCGAACTGTCAGCGGCCGCCCCATGAACCAGAGGCGTCGTACCATTGAGGCCCCATCGCAATCAGCCTTTTGCATCAATGCTAGAAGGTCGGACTTCAACTCATCTGAGAGCCGCTCGTCAGGATCAAGCTTCATCGTCCACGGTGTAGTGATCGGCAGTTCACGCAAAGCAAAGTTCCACTGATCACCAAAACCATTAAATTTGCGCTGCACAACATGCACCCCATGGCGCAGAGCGATGTTCACTGTTTCGTCCTGGCTATAGCTATCCACCAGAAACACTTGCTGTGCCCAACCATCCAAGTTTTGTAGCACAGCGTCAAGGTTATGACTTTCATTCAAAGAAATTAAAACTACCGTCACTGGTGCAACACCATGTTGCCACATTGGAATATCTTTTAACTCATTAAGGTTATCTGTCATGTACTTTAATAATCAACTTAAGGCTTTTCTGCTTCAATTATCAATGTGTGAGGTGTTTCGAAATCAGTCTCCTCTTCCATACTCAAACATTCGTTAAAAAATTCAGGCCTAAATGTTTCTTTAGTTGGCATACATTTTTTAATATTAATAAATCCTGTGTTAGTTAACATTTCCTCAAGAAATGTATATGACAAAATTGTTAAATGCTCACCACGGCAAAAAATAAAATTTTCAAATCGTCCTCCTATACTTTTACGGTTATCTGGCCAACTTCCAAACCATGATTTATCTCCTTCCATGAATTTCTTGATCGCGCCATCACCATCCGGGCCGCCTACCCGGTAGGCACCACCAGGTTTTAGACATCGGAAAACATCGTCAAAGTGTTTTTCCAGATCTGGTAGGTGCTCAATCATGTGATGCGAATAAACAGCGTCACAGGACGAATCATGAAAAGGAAGTGGAAATCTCAGGTCTGCCCAGACGTCGCAGCGACCAGTGAACGTATTGGCATCAACATTGATCCAACCGGGCATGTATTTCTTCTGCCCAGGTCCCAAATGTGCTTTTATAGAAGGCACAGATTTCTGAAAACGAAAATTTTTGTAGATTGAAGCATTTACCCGCATGAGCGGGCTCGCCAATTTGTAGAACGCTTCTTTTGCAGCACGACTCAACATATTATTAATCCTGAATTGTTAATTTTCAGCATAAACACCTCAATTCAATCAACGAAGATCCATTCCGGCTTTGTACTTGCACTTTTACCAGCCAATAGCCAACGGTAAGCAGCATCCATCTTCTGTCCGATGGCCATCCAGCCAAAGTCCCTCTCCATCCAAGCCCGACCACGCAGGCCCATCGTGGCCAACTGATCGTCCGGCAACAACATTGCAGCATCAAGTGCCGCCGTCAGCTTCTCCACGCTGTTATCTACCCACCAACCGCAACCCTCAGCAACAAGCCCAGACCAAGGTGCACCACGGCTGACCACGGCGGGGCAACTGTGAGCGAGCGCCTCGGCCACCACCATGCCAAAGTTTTCCGAATACGTCGGCAACACGAACAAGTCTGCTGCGAAATAAGCCTGAGCCTTAGCTTCTCCATAAATTGGGCCGGGAAACTCCACGCGTTTAACGCCAAGCTTGTCCGCCAACACCCTCACTTCTTCGACATGCGTGGCTTCACCCTTTCCTGCAATGACCAGACGCCATTTTGGATGGCTTGACTGCAATTGCACCCAAGCGTGCAACAGCCGGTCCAGTCCCTTGATCGGATGAATGCGACTGAGGTAAAGTAATGTTCTAATGTTTGTATCATCACGCACACCACCCGCTGGCACAACCGGCAGGTCAATGCCATTGGGTATTACGGCCACAGGCGCGGTAATACCCTGCTCGCGAATCTCTTTCAGTTCCTCCTCGCTGGTGGCGTGAAGCAAATCCGCTCGCGATAGCACCCGTCGTTGCAGCGGCCACATCATTCGTTTTAGTGTGCTATTTCGGTTTAATGCCCACGCCGACAAGGTGCCGTGCGGGGAAGCCACTAACTTTGCCCGACGCCCAGGCACAACCCATCCGGCGGCAACATTCACCATTGACCAGAGGCTGTGGTTATGGACTACATCAACTAACCAAGCTTTGCGGGCCAGTGAAACTGCCATACTGATGGAGACAGCAAACCGTGCCGGGAAAGACCACTGCGAATAAAGGGTCAGCTTTACGTCCGGGATCTCTCCGCGCGCCGCCAAGCACGCGAGTTCCACTTCGGTGCCACAAGCGGCAACGCTTTGGCAAAGACGAGGCACGCAATAAGATGGCCCTGACGCCTCCTGATCTATGTGCGGTATCACATGACATACATTCATAGAAGACTTTCGCTGAACATTCAGAATCTCCCTTTTTGCTTCAGCAGGCGGTCCCATACGGCCACAAATGCTTGCCCGGCCACATCCGAGGCATAACGTGACTCAATGGTTTCACGCGCCGCTCGCCCCATCCGCTGGTTTAGCAAACTGTCGCCACACAGGCGTGCCAGCCTATCCGACATGGCGGCCTCATCGTTTAAGGGAACGAGAAACCCATCCACACCCTCAGTGATGATGCCGTCTGGCCCTCCGCAACGCGTGGCAACCACCGGCACTCCGCAGGCCATAGCCTCCAGAATCACGACGCCGAGACCTTCCTCGTCGGAGGAGAGTGCAAATGCAGTCGCGTTCTGATATAGCTTGACGAGCTCATCTGTTTCTGGCTTCAAGATATGGTGCACCCGGTCTTGCAGGCCAAATGCTTCAACCTTGGCCCAGTAGCCCGAACGCGGCCGGCTCGAGCCAGCTGTTATCAAATGCACATCACACAAGTCGAGTGGAAGGCGCTGAAAGGCCGCCAACAACAGTTCGATGTTCTTGCGTGGATCATCCAAACGTCCCACGCAAAGGATGTATCGGTTTGGCAGTTTTGGCCGCTCGACCAAAGGATGGAATACCGCAGTATCGACCCCAGGTGGTGCATAACGGATGTCAACGCCAAGCCTACCCGCATTGGTCTGTCGTGCATATTCCAGCATCCAAGGGTTTTCTAGTTGAATCGCATCAACAGCGCGCAGCGCTCGGTTGTCCAAGCGGTTCGTCACCTTCGTCATAGCCTTTCGCCACCAATCAGTGATACTGGTCAGGTTAGCATCACGCATGCGACGCTCAACGACAGTAAGCGTGGCGACCTGCAATGAGACTGGTTTGCCCAAGCCGACAACTGTATTAGCCCAAGCCGGTGAGCCACAAACAACCTGCAAGATGTCGCTATCTTGAATAACTTCACGCAAAGCCCGGCGCGGCCGGTAGCGCTGAAACTCAAGCTCCCCCCATTCAGCCCCGACATGAACAAAAGGTAGACCTTCCCAGGTTCCAGCCACCTGTTTGGCACCATAAAGCCAGCCTAATGGCCAGCGAAGCTGTGTACTACTGGTATCCGAACTGGACATGCTCAGCGAAACAATAGAGAGCTCAAACCTTCCGGAACGGATCACTACATCTTTGATGAATCGTGCAACAGATGGCACACCGCCACCCATCGCAAGAGCCGGAACTACCAAACAAATCCGCTTCATACTGTTGTGTTGACGCATTTCCGTAACTCTGCCAATGTTAGGCTATATGACCAAGCCTCTGCTTTAGTGTGAACAGCTTGCCTAATGACTCCGCTCGTTACTTGATATGCAAACGACTCCAACTGCTCCGCCAATACGCATACATCACCCACTGGAAAAATATCACCGTCCACACCGGGTGAAATGAAATCTGCAGCAGAACCGACCCTATCTGAGGCAAGTACTGGTAAACCACAGGCCATCGCCTCCTGTACAGACACACCGTAGGGTTCCGACTCTGCTGTATGAACAAAAATATCAGAAATGGCATAATAACCCGGCAATTCAGAATATTTTGCGTAACCTGGCAAGAAAAAAACGTCGGGGAACTTTTCCGCCACTGCTTGAATTTCGCCGCGCAATTCACCATCCCCAATCAATAGCAGTTTAATGTGCGGAACACGCGCGCGCGCTCTCAAAACCGCATGAATAAGAGTTAAGGGATCCTCTCTTTGCACCCACTTCATCACACCCACGACAACAAAGTCATTAACACTAAAACCTAGGCTAAATCTACGACTAGAGCGCTCTGCACGAATGGCGGTAGCCAAATGATTAAACCAAGAAACATCAACAGCGTAAGGGAAATAGAATATCGGACGCCTACATGCACCTATGGATTGAAAATATTCGCGGGAAAGGGTCCCAACTGGATGCCACGAATCATAGACACAAAGCCAATACCCCAAAATCTTTCGTTTCAAAAAACCTTTAAATCCAATTAGCGCACTGTGCTCGAGACTATTATCGCCCCGTACGCCAATCTTAATTCCGCATAGTCGAAGTGAAATAGCAAGTATTGCATGCAACCGCGGAAACCATCCACAAATAATAACGTAGTCAGGCTTTATTAATAAAATATTCTTCAAGCAACTTATAATTGATGTGGTCATCAGTGCGGGATGAAACAGTCCGCCCAAGTTGTCCCAAGTCGGATATATACCAGTTTCCGAGTCGATCGGTTGTTGAGTTTTTATATATTTCTCAGTATAAAAAACTTGCAAATCAAATTCCGGCACCTCCTTGGCTACCATTGCATAAAATGGTGTATCAAACTGTGTGGGTTTATTTTGAATTATTACAATTTTTTTAACTTTTAACATGATTATCCATATTTTATAATATAATTAAAACAAGCGTTATAAACCTTGGGGCATCTTATAACCCTTCGCGGAATTGAACACAGTCTCGGCAATAAGGTCTATTCGGTGATGATAAGTATGTTCACTAAGCGCACGCTTCTTGGCGGCGGCTCCAATGGCCAGTCTCTCCTCTTCACGAGGCAACCAGTAATCTATTTTTTCCAATAGATCATTAATACCGCGAAATGATATTATCTCTTTCCCATCAATAAACAAGTCATCAAGTCCAAGTGACCAATCAACCATCTGAAAAGCACCAATGCCAGCGGCCTCAAATGCTCTTGCATTCACGCCAAAAATTTCAGCAAAATGAAGATTGTTAATAACTATCTTTGCACTTCTGAATGCAATCGCTTTTTCTTCATTATAAACTTGTCGACCTTGATGCATTTTTTGAACCTCCCCAGTCGGCAACCACAATGGTGGATGATTGCCCCATTGTTTAACGTCATAGCTCTTCAAGTGCTTAAAAAAAGCCACGCGCCATGAATGTGAATTTCCTGCAGTTACAAGATCACAATCATAATTCTTGTTATAAAGAGATATATTACTCGGAAGCCGGTGCCTAGCTGGATTAAAGCATTCTGGCATATAAAAAGATGGACTCTCAATAATATTTTTAAATCGTGCTACGATATAGGGATCTTTAAAAAATAGTGCATCATAAGGTGCATTCATAAACATCCCCCGCCCAATGGTACCCAAATGATCTGGGAACCACATCACGATCTTTGCATTAGAGCGTCGTTTTAATTCTTGCACTTCCATTGGCCAAAGAAAATCATGGCAAACAATAATAAGATCTGGAGACTCACGCTCTACCATTTTCAATAATGGTTGAATCCTAGCCTGCCGAATTCTTGAAAAGCTGTCAGTAACTTCGAAAATTTTTCCGAACACTTGATCAAAGCGTTGACCGAGTCGCCCTTTCAATCTATTCGACTGAAAACCTGGTTCATACTTAGTTACAGCATGGCCTGTCGCATTACACACTTCTGAAATATGAAGCGCGAATCCTTCTTGATAGAATTTACCGATTATTGTAATTTTCATTTATTAGTCTTTAAAATTTACTTAAAACCTAAATGCTATTTATTATTTAAGAATCGTCAGAATGAGCGATTAAATATTATAATTATCCTACAATGTACTGACATGGGAAAACTACGAAAAACTCACCCCTAAAGAGAAAGCCACGATCATGGTTATGAGAAACCAGCAATACTTGGCGCCCTAAATTGCGCCCTCCCCGGCGTAACTAGGCCTAAACCATCACCCGAAAACTCAAGCGCTTTACCGCTTGGCATTACCGTCCTGCTTTTGTTCTTGCACTGTAATGCGCCTACGATGCCCGCGCTACTGGTCTTCGAGCTAGCGGCCAATGTTTTAAAGCTAGGCGTTGATCCACATCTATGTTCTGCACCAGTAAACCTATACAATTAAAGATCTGCTTTTAAATATTATTTCCGGCGTTACCATTATTAAGAAAAAGTTTCTCGCTATTTAGCGGAATTTTTGATTTTTAGAGTTTTATTTAAACCACCCTAAGTAAAATGTAGTTTTTAAATTATAAATAATTTAATAATATAATTAACTTAAATTTTTCCATCAGATAATAACTTACACTTTTTAATTTCAATTTGATTATTTATCATCAGCAAGTGGCGCCAATTAATTATAATCAAATGATTGCATTTTTAGCATTAATTTAGAGATATTTTTTTCGGTATTTTTTAGTGGATTAAGGGATAAATCTGAACACGGCTTAGTATGATTGTCAAATATTTATTAGGTATTAAATTTTAGCCGCTTTCCGGATGGATTATTTAATTAATTATAGTCAACTACCAGTATATGACAAACCAAATGGTGTATTTTTAAAAGGCAGGCCCATGCTGTGTACAGGCATACTGCATTGCAACCTTAAAATCACACGGATGACTTCCCCAAACCTGTTGTTTTTCTGAACCCAGTGAAGCGATGACGACGGAACAAGAAAAACTGCAAAATTAAAATCAACGGCAATTCCCTAAATAACTTTATGATAATCCCATTAAATGAGGAGTCTATAAGGACGATGGTCTCCAGCAAAACTAAAAAAACAGTGGCGCCCGCCAAGGAACAAGCTGGACGCAATAGGAAAAATAAACAACGTTGTACAGCGCCGATAAAGAAAAAACCCAAGAAGACTGCGATAAATCCGCCTGCAAAATACAAATAGGAAAAAGGTCCCATAGCCGTCGAAGAAAAATGACTCATCCCCATCACTGTCTGGTTGTACCAAAGGCCCAAGTTCCCAAGCGGCTTCGTGTCCCAAATCACACGTGGAATCCAAGCATGCAGAGGTGCCAAAAACATATCGGCCAAAAAGTTGGGGCTCCCAAACGGCAAAGAATGATGACTGTCGGCATATTGAATGCCGAATGAGCCTATGTAACTCAAATTTGATCGACTAGCGATTGCCAAAAGCATACTAACCTGTTCGGTCGCGCCAACAACAGTGGGTCCTGAAGCACCGACCATGGTGCTAACAATGCTATCCAGAGAATTACCTCTGAAGCTTGCATTCTCATTGCGGGCTGCAGGGAATGGTTCAATAACCGCATACGCAGCTTACATACCAACAAGCACTTATATAATCCAGTTTTTAGAAAAACGGCCAGTTTGGAGATATTGGCAGAATGCAGCAATCACAAATGGCATGATCACCGCACTTTTAAAGCCAGTCAGAAATCCAAATAAAATCTCAGCAGCCATCAAGCTATAAAACCAAAACATCGCTGAACGGGAATACTTACGCCTGAAAAACTGAAGGGCGGCCAGCACTAGCGCCAACTTACCCAAGCCTGAGGCCATGCTCAAATATTGAGTAACCGAGCCCAAGTTAATCAATTGATCATAAGTAGAGCTGTAACCATAAACACCCAATCGAATCTGCACTAAACGCGCCACCAAACTGACTGCGAACAACCCAGGCAGGGCCAAAGAGCGAAGAGTATCTGACTGTGGTAAAAAGCGCATATTGAACCTATGCACAGCAACTTTGGTACCAAGCCGTGCAGCAAACCGTGACCAATACCCCAACCACATTGCCACTGCACCCACCAGCACTAGCCACATGAGCGTCACCATGGCTGGCGTTACCTCAGGCACCAACCCGACCAATTCCAGTTCTTCCTTTGGTAGCAAAAACAAAACATTTGTTACGCCGTAACCCAGCACAAAGGTCAAAAAGGAACACAGCACGACCGGATTCAATAACCAACGCTCCGGATGAACCAACCGCAGGCGCCGAACTTCCAGGCTCAAATACACCAGAACCAGAACTGTGAGCGCAAAAAAAACGACGCGTGAATCTAGCAGATCAATCTCACTTAGTTGCAACAGCAACAGACCACACCCCCCCACCAACACTGCCAGTGGTAGTGGTAGTGGTAGTGGTAATAATAATTTGCTACGCCACATTGGCAACTCCATATTCAACTTTACTTATTGGTAAATATTTACAAGCCCCTACGACTGGACGACCACACAAGGACTTGCCCAGCCAAAAGACTACAATTAGGAGGTGCTTGTCTGGACAAAATCGGCTCGGACAGATCACCAATAGGCGCACCATTAGCGAGCGCCTCACTCACATTAAAGAGCGCAAGCAAGCGGGCCACTGTGATGGTGATACGGTCATTAGTATGGGTCACCAGCAAGCCATCATGACCTTGGTCGAACGCATGAGAGGGTAGGGCTTGCATCCGTCGCGCCCTGATTGCGGGTATGCCGTCGCTTTTGGTATATGGGCCCCCGTGAATCTGGTCGATTCAATGAGCTAACATGCCGACTTACCGCTCAGAACAACAAACTGGCTCAAAGGACCGAACGGAATGTCCAAACAGTTTTAGCAGTGTTCATCTAATAGGTGTGGTGTAAAACTTACCGATGATAAGGATTTTCATCAGCTTCATATCGCAGCAAGTGTATTAAACTCGTCAAACTTGGCAGCCTTAGTAGGGAACCATTGCAGGGCATCATGGTGAATTAATGCGTAGTTGCCTTCAAAGAACTTATCGAGCTCTGGATGCCATTTTTCAAACACAAGAACATGATCTTCCTGAAGCTTGGCCACTTTGTATGGCATTGACTTAACGGCGTTAAATACATCAAGGAGGAAATTTCGAGAGAATATCCAACGGTGATTATATTCGAACTGAAGGACTGAGAGTCTTTCCTCTTTAAGCAATGGCAAGGCACCACGAATGACCTCCATGTCATGGCCTTCGGTGTCGCACTTCAAGAGGTGGACATGCTGTATGGCCCTGGTTTCGCAAAAATCGACAGCAGTCGTTATGGCAATCGTAACTGTCGTTTGGTTTGCGGTCGCCGGGTCGTCATGCAACGAGTTGGTACCAGCGTTAGCCGCAGCAACGTAAATTTCCGCTGTTCCAACCGACGAGGACAAAGCCAATTCTTCGATGTGCAAACAAGCCAGGTTACCCGGTAGATTGCCTCTCAATGTTTTTGCTGTAGCGGGAACCGGTTCAAATGAAAAGAGATTTATCCGCTCACCGATTGCATGCGACTTTAACTGCTCGAGCAATGCAGCAGACCATTCACCAATATTGGCACCCACGTCAAAAATAACAAGTTTATGGTTCTTGGCATAATCAGCCCGCCAACCCGATAGAACACAATTCTGAATAAGCATTTCGCCATTTCTGGTCATGTCATTCGCAATATCACCCCTCGCATGTAAATACATAGCTCGAGCGAGTCTGTAAATGTTGCGACGCCCCATCAGATTGATTATTAAATTTTTAGTATTTAAAAACACGATACTACCCTTAAAATTAATTTTAATTTATTAAAATTTCACCGATTTATTTCAATCGCATTGTTACCATACACACAAGACGCGCTCTTACGTCATCGTCGAGCCTGCGCCAGCCCCACACGGTGGCTGTGACCGCGCCCGCCGTCGCCATGGGCCAAGTCCAAAGGGCTGACAGCCAAGAAAATCCCTCGCAGGCAAGAAAGATTAACACCGAGCCCA
>CAZDHC010000083.1:12974-15322 GCA_964505225.1 uncultured Bdellovibrio sp.
CCAACACGGCCGGGGCAAAGGCTGCGACAGGCATCCTGATCCCCTTAGCCACAAGCTCGTTCTTCACAAAGAAGTGCCCGATCATGAGCAAAGCGGCCAACTCACCCACCAGAATGCCAAAGCCAAAGCCGGCCAGGCCCAACTGAGAATAGGACAGCGCACCTAGGCCCAGACCAAAAACACCGCGCGCCAACGACGCCCCCAGCACGATCCGCAGACTGTTGATACCGTTGAGATGCATGGCCATCAAGGCCCCAGCGTTGGTTACCACGACGCTGCCCAGCAGCAAGCACAGCAGTGTTTTGTCCATAACCAAGGCATTCCCCGTCCAGTAGCCGTAAAGGGTGGCCAAGAGAGGGTACGACAGCAACACGCCCCAGTTCACCGCGGAGCCTACCAGCACCCAATAAACTTCGTTGAGCGCTACCAGTTTATAAACCTCGCCCTTGGCGTGAAAACGCACCACTTCAGGCAACAAAGGGGTTGTCAGCACATTTGTAACATTGGTCCACAAGTTCGACAGCGTGCGCACTGTGGTGAAAAGGGGTACCGCGGCTGGCCCCGCCAGCGCTGAGACGAGCAGCACCACACCGTTGCTGGAGCCTTGCTGGATCAGGTTGCTGGCCGTCAAAAACATAGAATGGCCCAAGTCTTTAAGGCCCGTACTGACCCGCGTCCCTTGCCACCACGGGTAGTACGTGGGTAGTTTTTGCCGGATGTAGACAGCTGACGCGACGTAGATCATCAACTGCGACAGCGCAAAAAGAATGCTGGTCTGCAGAAGGCCCAGCCGCAACAGCGCCGCAACCATGATCGCGGCAAACTGGCTAACTTGGAACACCATGGACCACCACGCTGCCTCATACATCAAGCCCGCCGGAATCATCAGCCTATGCACAATACCGAGGTACGAACCAGTCATCACCCATGAAGTCATCATCACCAGCAGAGCCAGCTTGTCCACTGGCCCTGCAGACTCGTCGGCGGGCACGCCCAGCATGGCTGCCATCGGGTGATCATAAAAAATGGCCGCTAGCACCAGTACCAACTGCAGGCTACCAATCATTGCAATGCCAGTAACGGCCGAAGATAGGTGCCGCCTCAGGGCTTGCGTGTTATGGTGGTAAAGCTGATTGAGTTTGTTACCAACAAAGGTCACATAACCTGCATCCAGTGAGCGCAGAAACATAAAGACGGCAAACAGTGCAAGCCATTTACCATAGGCTTCTTGGCCCCAGTACTTGAGACAAACCGGTACCGCGATCAGCTGAATGGCAACTGACAGGATCGTGGACAGACCGGTGACCAACGAAACCTTGGCTGCGCGATGCTCTATACTACCGTTGCTCATACAGGGTTCATCTTTTGCAATGCCCATCGCAACAACCGCAAGGGCACCAAGTCATACTCGGTATACGAGTCATTGCTGGTAGCAATCATGGCCGGCTTCTTGCGAACGACAGCGTAAACTAGCCATTTGGCGGTTTCGCAACTCAACTTTATCCTGAAACCCCACCACTTAAGCCGCCCAGCGAGGGTTTTGAGCTTGAAATAGGTTAAGCGGTTAGCTGCATGAATCTCATACAAAAACCGCTGTCGCTTCCACGACCAATTTCCCTCCTTGTAGTCATCAGGATAGTCATCCGGGCGCTGATGACGCACCGTAATCACTGGCTCTGGGACGTAGCCCACTTGCCACACCATAGCCAATCGCATCCATAGGTCAACGTCGGAGAGCAGTCCAAACTGCTCACGCATGCCGCCGACCTCTTTCCAAGCACTGCGGCGAATCATGGCGGTGCCACGAACGGCACAGCCCCAGCGTGGCAGTAAATAAGCGTCGAGCAACCAGTGCCCTTCAATACACTCACCGGGCATTGCTTCCTGATAAACGTAACCGCTTTGGTAAACGCCATAGGGGTTGAAGACAAATGCGACATCTTGATGACGCTCCAACACGCCCACCCATTTTTCTAGGAGATCCTGGCGATAGAGGTCATCGTGGTGCAGCAGGGCAATGTAGGGCCGATCAGACTGCGCCACGGCGAAGTTGGAGTTGCCGGGCATCCCCATATTGTGAGGGGTGCGAATGGGTTTGATCCGCGCATCCGCTGCTGCTAGTTCAAGAATCCGCTGCCAAGTCCCGTCGGTGGAGCAATCGTCGCTGACGATGACTTCGTAGCTTGCAATGGTCTGGTCGAGGATGGTTCTCAGGGTCGACTCAATGACCTCGACATGATTGTACGTCAGTAGACAGACAGAAATTTTTGAACCGAGGTTCTTGCTCATCGCTTGACCGCACTAATCAAAACCTGCCCACCGAAGAGATTTGGCCAGTATCGGCAACC
>CAZDHC010000084.1:0-15313 GCA_964505225.1 uncultured Bdellovibrio sp.
ACCATCCCAAACGGGCAGACCTTTGCTGTGGTCGGCCCATCAGGCTGCGGAAAAGATGTCCTTGCCAACGAGATTCACAAATCATCCAAGCGAGCAAACGGGCCCTTTATCAGCGTGAACTGCAGCGCTTTGTCTGAAAGCTTGATCGAAAGTGAACTCTTTGGACACGTAAAAGGAAGTTTCACCAGTGCGATTTCTGATCGAAAAGGAGCTTTCGAATCAGCCCGAGGCGGAACTCTTTTCTTGGACGAAATTGGCGATCTTTCTCCCCACCTTCAAGCCAAACTGCTCCGTGCACTTGAAAACCATGAAATCCGACCAGTCGGTGGCGATCATACAATCAAAACTGATGTTCGAGTCATCGCTGCCACTCACCAAAATCTTTTGAACAAGATCGCCACCAATGACTTTCGAGCCGATCTCTACTACCGCCTGAATGTGGTCAGCATCCACACTCCCACTTTATTTGAACGCATTGAAGACTTCGATGGCTTCTTAATGATGTTCGCAAAACAATTCAAAGTGCGTTTCGATTTTGCCGCCACCCAAAGACTTAAAAAACACCCTTGGCCAGGAAATATTCGTGAACTTAAAAACACTGTGGCCCGTGCCGCCGCTCTTTTTGGTCGCCAAACCGTCAACGAGGAAATGGCCGAACAAATTTTAGATCGAGCTAGTATGGGTGCAAACAATCAACCCATCCAAGATCTCAACTCCAGCCCATTGCCATTTTTAAAGGAAATGGAAAAACAACTGATCGTAAAACGGCTAGCAGCTAATAATGGCAATCAAAGAAAAACGGCGGCAGATCTGGGAATTCCAAAATCGACTCTTCATGATCGTTTGCGAACTTACAATATTGACCCAAGAACTTTTGCATCTGCTTAATTTTAAAAAGATACATTAAAGTTTGGTACAGAAAAACAAGGAAGATCAGGACGACCTTTCTTGTTTTATGGCTTTACGATTACGGTTTTAAGCCAAACTTTTTTAAGCTTGCCAGTTGTCAGAATGCCGTTGATATCCTTTTTGAGGCGTTCACAAATAAATCTTTTCCCCTCAGGAGATTCGGCCATATCAAAGGTAAATTCTTCTACCACCCTTTGCATACGGTCTCGAATTTCGGTTTCTCGATCTTTCACTTCAATGACCACTTCTGAAACCATTCCCTCAAGATAGAACTCAAATGCCCCCATCGGGTTATCGCCAGAATGGGCGGACTTTTTCAAATTTACGACCATTCTAGGAATCAAAACGATATTAGATGAGGATCTCAAATTTTCATAAAGTGGTTCAACTTCGCTCTCTTGCTCTGGATCATAGTCGTACGTGTGCGAGGAAATCTCTTCGATGCTCTTAATAAAGAGCCCTTTTCCTAGGGGAATCACTCCATGGGTTAAACTTCGATAGATAAAGAACACAGTGAATCCCATCAAAATTAAAATTCCAAAAAATGCCAATTTCAATTTCCAAGAAAGATATCGAAAATTTCTTTGAGCCTCGGAAAGGGCCTCGAGCTTTGCTGAAATAAAGTGTTTAGTTCCACCAATGACATCTTTTTTAAGGCGTACAAAAAGAACACTCAATAGATTGGTCGCTCGGACTCGCAATCCACGAATAAAATCAAATATCCAAATTTTTATTTTTTTAAATCTCAAACTTAAATGAGGCAAAAAAGGAACGACTTTATAAAGAAATTTCCCTAATTTTCCGGAGTGGGCCCACATTTCTTTTTCAGCGTTCAGCGCTTGTTCACCCTCTGTTAAAATAATTTGAGAAATTGAAAGCGTTTTGTCTTGGCCTACTTCATCCACTTTTTTTAAAAATTCAGGATCCTCTTCGCTAATGGCTGCGTCTAAATCTGCGTCTGACAATTCAACATCAACACCCACAGAAATCTTGGTTTCTGTAGCCTCTTGAGGACTTTCACCTGGACTGCCGGGATGTTGATCTGCCATTTAACCTCGCCCTTAGTCTTGCTAACATGTGGGCCGTAATTTTAATTTTAAGTCTAACGTCTGAACTATTGTAAAAATGGAAACATCTGATCGCAAGTTATTTTAGAATGAACGTAGAGGTGAATATGAGAAAACCGGTCCTTTTGATCACTTTTGGATACCTTCTATTGAATTTGTTGGCTTGTTCAACTTTGGATCGAAGCGCAAATAGTGGGTACTCTGGCAGAGGAAGCTCAAGCTCCAACAGTCAAAAGAAATACAGCATCAGCCATGGAGCCGATTCATTTAGAGCACCAGATGCACCCATGAGTCAGAAAACAAGGCTAAAACAGTTAGAAAACTCACTTTCCTCTAAAAAGGAAACTGAGCAATATTCGAAAGCCTTGGCAAATTTTAAAGATGATGCCGAAAGAATTGATTTCTTATCTTTGCCGGGATTTGAAGCCAGACAAAAATGGCTTCGAGAAAATGACTTCAACTCTAGATCCAGCCGAGTCATAGGTGAAATGCAAGAGCTAGTGATGGCTCAAGATATCGCAATTGGAATGCCGCAAGCATTGGTCAAACAATCTTGGGGTGATCCCGACGCAGTAGAAGTTTCTGGAAATCCTCAATTTAAAAATGAACGCTGGAGATACAACAAATTTATTTCAACTCCGGATGGATTTAAGCCGGAAAAAAAATTGGTCTATTTCGAAGGCGGCAAAGTTGTTGGCTGGGAAGTAGAATAGACAGTTGATCAAACAACTGAATAATCAATTTGCTTCATCCCAATTTGGCCCTATAGCCACGTTAGCTTTTAATGGCACCTTCAGTTGCACAACGTTTTCCATTATATGGACGATCTGATCTTTGGACGTTTGCACATCAGTTTGTGAGCCTTCAAAAATCAATTCATCATGAACTTGCAAGATCATGGGCAATGTCGACTGTCGACTGACCATAATCATGGCTTTTTTCACGATATCCGATGCCGTTCCCTGAATTGGGGCATTGATCGCAGCGCGTTCGCCAAACTTTTGAATCATGACATTCGAAGATTTCAACTCATCAATATATCTTCTGCGACCAACTAAGGTTTCAACATAACCTTTTTCTTTTGCCGAATTGATTGTGTCTTCAATGTAGTTTTGCACCCTGGAAAATTTGGTAAAATACCTTTTGATGATATCAGCAGCCTCTGTCCTAGGAACTCCTAATGTCTCGGACAAGCCAAAGGCCCCTTGACCATAAGCAATTCCAAAGTTAACCGCCTTTGCCGTTCGCCTTTGGCTATCAGTCACATCATTCAGCGATACTCCAAAAACTTCAGCTGCGGTTGCCGAATGGATATCATGACCTTCAAGAAAAGCTTTGATCAAATTTGGATCATCGGAAAAGTGCGCCAAAATTCGAAGTTCAATTTGGCTATAGTCCACAGACATTAAAACTTTTCCCGGACTTGCTGAAAAAGCTCTGCGAACTCTGGCTCCGCGCTCTGACCGGATTGGAATATTCTGAAGATTCGGCTCTGTCGAAGACAATCTACCCGTTGTAGTTAAAGCTTGATTGAAATGGGAATGAATTCGGCCATCCGCTTTGATCAATAAAGGCAAGGCATCCACATAGGTAGATTTTAGCTTTGCCAACTCACGATAACTAAGAACTTGTTCAGCAATAGCATGTTGCTTTTTCAATTTTTCTAAAACTTCATTGTCTGTCGAATAACCAGTTTTGGTTTTCTTTCCCGGTGGAAGTTTCAATTTATCAAACAAAATAACAGACAGTTGTTTTGGGCTACCAATATTGAAGGTCTCACCGGCCAGTTCATGAATTTTCTGTTCTAGTTCTTTTAACTCTTTTGCAAGCTCCTGGCTTTGCACCGATAGCATATCGCAATCTAAATGAACCCCTAATTTTTCCATTCTATACAGGATCGAAGCCAAAGGGAAATCCAGCTCTTCGGCGATCTTCTCAGATTGAACATGTTGAAGCTTATGGCGAAGTGTTTTCTCTAATTTCACGTGGAGTTGATACAAATCAGATCCAGTTGGCATTTCCGCCGGAATTTCACCCATCAGTCTCATTACAATTTGATTAAATTCCATAGACTCGCCCGGCTTTAAAACATAGGCAGCCAACATTGCATCCCAACCAATGATTGGATTTTCTGCACAGATCATGTGCCAGAATTTTTTAAGATCAAATCCCTTCCATTTCCATTTCTTAGATTCTGCAATTTTTCCCAGCTCAGAAATCTCACCTTGAAGCTGATAGACATGATCTTGATACGCTAAAAAAACTCCACGCTCTGAGGAAAATCCCCAAATTTCAATATCATTGCCAAGAACGCCGTCCAAATCAGAAATTTGCGTTTCAATTATTGGGAAAGAAGGCTGAACTTCAGAATCAACTTTTTCGTTTGTCAAAGTAGAAGCTTCAACATCTGAGTTTTGGGAAACTTCGCCATCTTTAAAATCCAAAGGCCAAATGTTTTTCTCCAAAGTTTTAAAATTCAGTTCATTCAAAAGCTGATTGAGCTCCAACTTGTGAAAGGGCTTTCTTCTATAATCCTCAATGTCGTTTGAAACAGGAACATCGGTGACGATCGTTACTAGTTTTTTTGACAAGAAAGCCATGTCCTTAGACTTTTCAAGTTTGTCTTTGGCCGCACCTTTAATTTTATCTAAATTTTCATAGATATTCTCTAAGGTTCCAAATTCCTCTAGAAGTTTCTGCGCACCCTTTGGCCCTAATCCGTTCACCCCGGGAATATTGTCAGATGTGTCCCCGACGATCGCTAAATAGTCGATAAATTGCGAGGGCGGGACTCCCCATTTTTCCTTAACTCCCTTAGAGTCAATTTTGACTTCTTTCATGGTGTCGTAAAGGTAAGTATGGTCGTGAATCAGCTGCCCAAAATCCTTATCGCCACTGACAATAAAGACTTCCATCTTATTTCTTTGGCCAATGCTCGTCAGAGTGCCAATCAAGTCATCAGCCTCAAACCCAGGAACCTCTAACGATGGAATCCCCATCACTTCAGCTAATTTTTTAATATAAGGAATCTGGGGAACCAAGTCTTCAGGCATTTCTGTGCGATTGGCCTTATACTCAGTGTACAAGTCTTTGCGAAAAGAAGGATCTTTTCGATCATAGCAAAACACCAAATATTCGGGCTTTTCATCTTTCAACAATTTTGAAATCATTGATAAAAACCCGTAGACCGCATTGGTTGGAACACCAGATGGCGAAGTCAGCGGACGAACCGCATAAAAGGCACGAAAAAAAAGAGAACTAACGTCGACAAGAAATAGTCTTTTCATGCTGATGGTCTATCCCGATCAGCATGAAGAAGTCATGTTTTGACGTAAAACAAATAATTATTGATTGTTATAAAACTTGCGACGAATGGAAATATCGTCCACTTGAGGAACTTCATCTTGATCAAAAAGAATTTCAGCCAAAGAGTCATTAGACATTTGCTCTGCATGAAGCTCTGCTTGATTAAAAATATGATCCAAGGCCTGTGACTGATCATCTCGAATTTCCTCAAGACCCATTTCCCACTGACCGACCTGTTGTGATTCAATTTGTAATCGACGAGCTAAATCGGATTGACTCCAACCCAGTCGTAACCTCAAACCTCTGATTTTTTCTGCATCCCATGACATGATCATTATTCTATACTCCTTTCCATTAGAAAAGAAGCCAACATACTGAAACAACAGCATGTTTCTGTCAATATCTAGAGTATTTACTCGATCTTAATTCAATATAGCTGCGGCAAGTTAGGACCAAGATCCTAACACTAGGTCACATTTGGGTAGCATTTACATATGAAGACAATTTTTGTCTAAAAGTATGACAGGAAGTCTAGGTGAAAACTTCAGCGATTACTCGTCGGCAAACACAAAAACCAGATCATTTTCATCGACCAGGTCATAATTTTCCAGAGCTTGGCGCTCAATAAAAATTGGATCTTTGGCTTTCTTAAGCTGCAAATCAAGTCCGCTCACCTGAAGTTGAGCCGCCTTAATTTGAGTCTGAAGAGTTTTTTGATCTCGATGCAATCGATACAACTGAAATAGACCACCATTAAAAAGAAGACTAATGATCGCAAAGCAAACACAGGCAATAAAAACTTTAAATGGTTGGTTCAGCAGTTTCATCAAGATCTAGTATAGATTTTCCCGGAGATCTCGATAACTAATTTCAACAAGGCCACGCAAAGACTCGACCATGGCCTGTTCAAAAAAACTCAATTTCAATTAAAACTGAAAAGCGTCTCGGCCCCAATATTGAGCATGATCACCCAACATCTCTTCGATTCGCAAAAGCTGATTGTACTTAGCCGTTCGATCGCTGCGACATAAAGAGCCGGTTTTAATTTGATGACAATTCATCGCTACTGCCAAATCTGCAATCGTTGAATCTTCGGTCTCACCACTTCTGTGGGACATCACTGTTCGATAACGATTTCGCTGAGCCAAAGAAACAGCTTCTGCTGTTTCAGTCAAAGAACCTATTTGATTCACTTTCACTAGCAATGCATTTGCCGTGTTTTCTTTAATCCCTTTTGCCAGACGCTTGGGATTGGTCACAAATAAGTCATCACCCACTAATTGCAATTTGTGGCCAAGCATTTCGGTGCTTTTTTTCCAAGAAGCCCAATCGTCTTCTGAAAAGCCATCTTCAATGCTGATCAATGGATATTTTTCTGACCATTTTTTATAGATCTCAAGCAAAGCTTCACCAGAAATTTGCTGGCCTTCCCATTTGTACTTTGAACCATCATACAATTCCGTCGCCGCCACATCTAATGCTAGGTAAATTTCTTTTCCAGCCTTGTATCCGGCCTCGTCAATCGCTGACATCAAAAGCTTCATAGCCTCTTCATTATTTGGCAAAGTCGGAGCAAATCCGCCTTCGTCACCAACCGCAGTCGACATTCCTTTTTTAGCCAAAATCTTTTTAAGGGTGTGGAATATTTCAGATCCTGCTCGCAAAGACTCAGAGAAAGTCTTCATCATTGGCACAACCATGAACTCTTGAACATCCAATCCATTGTTGGCGTGAGCCCCTCCATTTAAAACATTCATCAATGGAACTGGAAGTTTGTTAGCTTGAGATCCACCCACGTAACGAAACAATGGCAAGCCAGAGTCAAAAGCCGCAGCCTTCGCAACTGCCAAAGAAACTCCCAAAATAGCATTGGCACCTAAACTATTTTTATTGTCGGTGCCATCAAGCTTGATCAACATTTGATCGATCGCCACCTGGTCCGTGACTTCAAGGCCAACTAGCTCTGGAGCAATTTTGTTTTTTACATTCTGAACAGCTTTTGAAACGCCTTTACCCATGTAACGATTTTTGTCGCCATCTCGCAATTCACAGGCTTCATGTGCGCCAGTTGAGGCACCACTTGGTACAGCTGCTCGACCTAAATTCCCATCACCAGTGATGATATCGACTTCGATCGTTGGATTTCCACGGCTATCCAGAATTTCCCGAGCGTTAACGGCTATGATTTCAGACATGGTGAGACTCCTCGCTGTTGCTGTTTTTTTGTTTAGGCTGATCCAACAATTGATTGCATTCACTTATGATTTTTGGAAACTGCTGGCGAACCAAATCCCAATCTGTTCGCTTCATGGCCTGCTTGACAGCCGGGTTCATACGATCTTGAGCCACCAGCATCGTCATCAGCTGCTGTGCTCGAACCATATAGTCCGACAATTTCGATAAGTTATTTTTAATAACCTGCACTGAGTTTGAATCTATAATTTCAAGATCATGAACATTTGCAGACATAGAATCTTGAGAAATTGCTTTTGCTAGCTTTTCATTTTGATCCTGTAGATCTCGATTTTTTTCTTCCAACTCTTTTTGATGATTTTCAAGTTGAGCGACTACTGATCTCATCAATTCTGGAGAAATCTGATGACCAACATCTTCAACAAACATCGTACTTTGTTCTGATTTCCAGTTGAGTTTCAAATGAATTCCATCCCAAGAACATTGAGCTGAAGCTTGCCCTGAATAGACCGGCAAACTTTCAAAAGCAGATCGCAAATAGGTTGTCGTCAATGGATAGGTTTCGCTTGAAACTGGAATATCAAATTGAATGCTGTTGTCAGTACGAACCACATTTTCAATCGGTGGCTCTGGAGAAATAAAATAAGAAAGAAAGCGCCGAGGCTGCGCCAAAATTTCTTGAGGCTTTGGCATCATTCGCAAAACACTGTCCAAGACGCCCCAACTTCGCAATTGGGGAACAGCATGTCCGACCTTTTGAAACAAAGGCCCCTCTTCTTGGGAAATGCGCTGTGCATTTTCTAAAAAGATTTCCATGTCAGAAGCTTTCATCCAATAGGAAGGATCTCGTAAAAACTCTTCAGGCATTGATGTGCACTCAAGCAAAGGAGTAATGTCATCGTGCTGACTCTCCAAATAACTTAGAACTGCGCTAGAGATTTTACAGGAAAAAAGCATGCAAATTGTGTAACTGATAAAGGTCCATGAATCGAGAAAAAAACTTAAGCTGGTTTGCTTAATTTAGAGGCAGGAAATGGCAGATTATTGTCGACAATCTCTGGCATGAAGCTAGGAACCTCGCCAGTCGCCTCCAAAGCTCCAATAAGCTTTCCATCAGCAGATCTGACCAGTCGCGACATTGTAAAAATCGGCAAAACTTCGTAACTTCCATCTGGATTTAAACCACAAACTTCTGAAATTGCCCCAACTCGACGCGATCCGTCTGAATACCTGGACACCTGAACGATCAAATCAATGGCACTTGCCACCTGATAGCGAAGTGCCTTTTCGCTGATTTTGGCATCTCCACTTTGCGCCAAAGCCTCTAATCTAACGATTGCATCTTCAGGCGAATTAGCATGAACCGTCCCCAAACACCCTTTGTGACCTGTGTTCATGGCATTGATCAATTCGATGGCTTCACTTGCACGAACCTCACCGACGATGATGCGATCTGGTCGCAATCGCAATGAACTTTTCAAAAGATCTTTCATTGAAACTTCGCCTTTGCCAATTTGATTAGCCTGCCTTGTTTCAAAATTGACAACGTGATCGTAAGAAATATTCAGTTCACTTGAATCTTCGATCACGATGATTCGTTGCCCCTTGGGAATCCGCGAACACAAAAGTGAAAGCAAAGTTGTTTTACCTGATCCCGTTCCGCCACTGACCAAAACATTTTTTCCTAAAAACATACAAACATCTAAAAATTGTGCGGCATCTGCTGATAACGAGCCCATTTTGACATAGTCTTTGAAGGTGATTTTACTTTGAGTGAACTTACGAATGCTGACCACGGTACCATTGCGAGCACAAGGCGGGATCACAGCTGCGATTCTGGAGCCATCTGGTAAGCGCGCATCTAATCTGGGTTCTTCATCGGATACTCGGCGACCAACACTTTGAGCAATTGTATTGACCGCGGCTCGAAGCCCATCCTCATCAGAAAATTGAGCATCAGTCTTTTTTAACTTTCCGCCACTTTCGACGAAAATATCTTTGGGTCCATTAATTAAGATTTCGGATACGCTTGGGTCCTCTAAAAACGGAACGATAGGCGCTAAAAACTGCCGAATGGCTGCTTTAAAGACTCCGTCGTTCTGATCTTCTGCCACAAATGCCCCTATTCAGAATAGACCAGCTTAGTTGGATGCTGGTTTTCGATGGTCATCACTATAGACAATGACTTTTCCCTGTACTGAAGTTTCCGGACACTGATAAGAAAAAATTCCATCAGCTTTTGGAGACACTATAAAACTTTTTTGCTGACCAAAGTAAGTCGCATGGTGTTCGCTAAAGGCATCCAAAATGAAACTTGTGTTTTTCTCTTTTTCATTTACGTTCACGATAAAAATTTTGTAACTTTGACCCTTTTTAAGACGCACAGTCTCGGGCACAAAACCTTTTTCAGTATTCATGATGACAATATCTTGAGTCGGATCCACCGCTTCAAAAAAATTGGTCGTAATATCCTGCTTACTTTGAGCTTCATCGACGATACTAGCAGGCAATCGCATCGACTTTAAGTCTTTTTGACGACGAGAAAGATCGACTTCCCATGCTCGCACGGAAACTTGAACAAAAAACGCAAAACAAAAAACTGCAAATCTAGTGAAGTTCTTTGCGGTCTTGAAATTCAGCAAACTCACGCGCGACCTCCATGGCTAAATAACTCAATGATTTACCATCCATAAATTTTAATTTTTGAACCAAAGATTCACGGTCTCCTCGACATGCATTGATCGCCCTAAAAGCGTCCTTTAGCATATTGGGATGACGACTCATTTCATTTGTAATTTCAGACCAATCAGATTTCAAAACTGGATCGATGGCTCCTACTTCATAAAGAGCATCAAATAACGCTTGTAAATCGCCCTGTAGAAATCCTTGACTGAACATATACACTCCTTCAACAAATCCTATGTTGGTTTTATTCAAAGGATTCTTCGGAATTGCCTTTAATTTTCTTGAGCCAAAATGAGATGATCTAGACTGCCATCCAGGAACGTCTCTTCTATGGTCCAGCCTTGTATCAACTTGGTGCTCTAACTTTTAGTCAGTGTCGAAAATGGTTTCGACAGTTTTTGGTTCAACTCTTATAGGTCCGATAAGAGTTTTGTTTCAGCCTGATACCCAAGCAATTTCAACCCATTAGAACTTGGCCCAAGCCTTGTATTACTAACTCTACAGATGGGGTTTGATACCCCTGTTTATAGTCATTTTGAGACACATTGATGTGTCTTGATGTTTTTGAAGGAGAATGAAGATGAAACCAAATTCTGTCTTTAATGGGTGGCACTCTTCTAATAACGCCAAAAAAGCGGCAGCTATTTTTTCTCTATTATTTATTGCAGTTATTTTTCAAAACTTTGATTACGTTAATTCTTTGAAAGTAAATTTAATTCCAATCAATGAAAAAGCTCGCACTTCACACGCCAAAGAATTGTTAGGTAAAAAATATAACGGAAGCGCAGCTCAAACTGTCGAAAGAGCCACGACGTTGGGATTTGCAATTTTTGAAGATGTTTACAAAAACCTTCCAAAAAAATTTAAAGCCGACGCCGTAGCCGTGGCTTCGACCATTATTCAAGAGTCAGAAAAATATGAAACGGACCCAGTTTTTGTCATGGCCGTGATCAAAACGGAAAGCTCATTTAATCCCGTTGCACGCGGTGGCCATGGAGAAATTGGCCTGATGCAACTGAAACCCGATACAGCCGAATGGATCGCAAAGAAATATAAAATCAAATGGCACGGCAAGAAAAGTTTAGAAAATCCAGTCACCAATGTTATTTTGGGTATGGCCTATTTTGATTACCTTCGTGAAAGATTTGACGGACATCCGACCAAGTATGTGGCTGCCTATAACATGGGTGCGGCGAGCGTTTGTCGCATGTACGCTAGCGAGCAAACGCCAAGGGGCTACGCCACACGAGTCATGAAAAACTACAATTCAACCTACAAAAAATTGGCGGCGGCGACCACCCTCAGCTTACTTGCTGGAAATTAGTTCTTCTCTGCCTTTTCAACTGCCTCAGGCTCAGTTGATTTTGTCGCTGCTAGCTCTTTCAGGATATTATCCGCAATCTCTGAAGGCGAGTTGGTGCCCTTCATAACTCGAAGTCTTCTTTCATTTTCAGCACTCTTGGTAATACTGATTTTTGCATTTTTAATCTGATTGATAATTTTATTTTCAAAAGCTTCACCTGCCTTGGGCTTCATCTCACTCAGGATATTTTCTAAAAAGATTAGATACGTCACCTGAACTACAGGTGAAAAGGCCTTAGGGTTTTTCAAGGCGCCCATAGATTCTTTGACCAAAGCTTGAACGGTCTTCTCCCAAGCGTCATGCTCTTCGAGTTCGGACCTAACGGCCGTAATAACTTTTTCAATCATCAAATCTTCGTTGGGACGAGAGTAAACGGCTTGCAAGGCCTCTTTAAGCGGAATGATCTTGTCCCCCCCTGCTTTTCGAGACTCAGTGATTTTATTTTGAGTCAGCTTAGACATTTGATCTAAGTCTTTAAGCGCCAGTTGAGAATAATTTAACAGCAATCCAGCTTGCGCCAGAGATTGAAACCCAAGAAACGATATCAAAACCAATAAATTTGTCTTTTTCATAATCACCATTTTGACCAAATGACCCCAGAGTTTCAACTAAACTGAAACTGTCACCGACTTAAAAATTCTGAAATTTCTTGTCTAGACAATTGCGGCCCACAGCATCCTAGACCATGGTCCTGATAGAAATTTTATTTCTCTTAACAAAGTCTTATGTCAGACTAATCAAGTTCAAAAAACGAAACCAAAAAGGAGACTATCTTGAAAACGTTAGTAACAGTATTGGCTGGACTTGGATTGATCATCACCAGCTGTGCACCGTCATCAAAACAATTAAAAGAAGCCATCGAGAAAGATCCGAGCATCGTGTTTTCGGCAATCGAGAAAGATCCAGAAAAATTTATCGAAGTCGTAAATAAAGCGGCTCGCGAAGCTCAGTCAAAAGGTGCTGAAAAAGCAGCTAAAGAAGAAGGATCAAAGCGTGACGAGGAATTTAAAAATCCACTCAAGCCAGAGATCGAAGAAAATCGCGCAATCTGGGGACCTAAAGATGCGCCAATCACAGTTGTTGAATATTCTGATTTCCAATGTCCATATTGCTCACGCGGATATCAAACAATAGAAGAAGTTAAAAAGGCTTACGCTGGAAAAGTACGTTTTGTATTCAAGCACTTACCTTTGGATTTCCACCCTTTAGCAATGCCTGCAGCAAAATACTTTGAAGCAATTGCAAGACAAAGCTCTGAAAAAGCATATCAATTTCACGATATGATCTTTTCGAACCAAGGCGATCTTGGAACAAAAAAAGAAGCTTTCTTAAAGGATACCGCTAAAAAAGTTGGCGCTGACATGAAGAAGTTAGAAAAGGATCTTGCTGATGCTTCTTTGATGGAAAGAATCCAAAAGGACATTGCTGAAGCCCAAAAATTTGGAATCAGCGGCACTCCAGGATTTATTATCAACGGAGTTTCTTTGAAAGGCGCTTACCCTTTCCCAGAATTTAAGACAATTATTGACCGCCATCTTGGTGGAAAATAAGACTTAGCTTAAACTCGATTTAAAATTAAACTTAAAAAAGCCCAGATCCTATCTGGGCTTTTTTTTATCATTTTGAGACAGATTCCGAACCGAAAACTCTCAAACTTAATCCAACATTATTGAATTCACGATAATCTCCACAAATTTCAAACCTAAGATAAATAGATAGACCACAGCTTCTTTTGGAGGGCGCATGCCTTGGGTTTTAATTGGCTGGGATTATATCATTGCCACAACACTGGTGACTTTAGGCATTTTTGCAGTAAGCAGATCTGTCGATAAATGGTTGAGCATCCAAATTCCAGTTAAAAAAATTTATGTCCTACTTTTTTTGGTGCATGCAGCAGCTTATCCTTTTTTAAAAAATTTGACTGAAGAAAAAATCAAAGAGAACCAAGACAGTCTCACTCGCTTACTGCCTCCGCTTTCATTGCAAATGCAATTGGGAAAACACTCGCAGATCAATTCGATTTCAAAATCTGACAATAAAATCTATCTTGGCCTAATCGATATTCAAAATAGAATTCAAAAATCTATGCCCTATATTAATGATTTCTATACGATGAAAAAAAATCATGATGGCCATTTCTACTTAATGGTGGACTCTGAAACTGACTACAATCAAAACGGTAAAATTGACAGTGACCGCGAACAAAGAACGGCAATTGGAGAAATCTACGAAAAGCAAAAAACTCTTTTAGAAAACGCCTATGCCGGGAATATTTCATTTACTGTTGAACCCTACAGCGATAAGTGGGGAAATTGGGTCAGTGCCTTTGGACCCATTTACGATGAAAATGGAAGAATTGACGGAATCATTGGAGTTGATTCAATTGCCGACGTTTACATTACAGATATTACCAATCATCGAATCACGTTTTTATTGAATTTAATTTTCGCAGATTTGCTTTTTTTATTAGTTATTTGCATTTTTAGGGTCCAACAAAAATCGATCAACGCCGTCAATGCAAATCGGGCCAAGTCACAATTTTTAGCCAATATGAGCCATGAAATTAGAACACCCTTAAATGGCATTGTGGGTGTCACCTCATTGCTGCAAAAAACAAATTTGGATCAAACTCAACTGAACTATTTAGATCTTATGACCAAAGGAAGTCAGCTCTTGACCGAAATCATAGGAGACATTTTAGAGTTTTCAAAAATCGAATCCGGTCGACTGAGTTTAGAAATGGTCGAATTTGATATTAGACGAGAATTTGAAGATCTACTGACTATCGTTTCCGTGGCACCTATTCGAAAAGGTGTGGATTTCACTTACCGCTTCGAATCCAATTTGCCCCAAAAGGTCAAAGGAGATCCGACTCATTTAAAACAGGTTCTTTTAAATTTGGTTGGAAACGCCGTTAAATTTACCAACAAAGGATATATTGAAGTTACGATCTCTTGTCGAAAAAAATCTGATCAAAATCTTCACCTGGAATTTTCGGTAGCCGATTCCGGAATCGGAATTGCTAAAAACAAACTAGAAAGCATTTTCGATCCCTTTACTCAAGCCGATGCGTCCGACAAAAGAAAATATGGGGGGTCTGGTTTGGGCCTAACAATCTCACGAGAAATTCTGCGAGCCCATGGAGGAGATCTTTCGGTGGAAAGCGTATTGAACAAAGGAAGTCGTTTCACTGCCAACGCAAACGTCGAATTTGTAGAAAGTCCCAACATCCAAACTCCACAAAAACCAATCGATGTGCTTTTGTTTTTTGATAGCCCCCGACTTGAAGTGAATCTATGTGAACACTTGGGACAAATTGGATTTAGCGGCTTCCCTCATGAGACTTGGTCCAACAGCCGAGGTCATAAGCGCGTGATCGTCATCGGTGGTGAAGAGACCCTCAAAAACAAGGAAAAGATACTGGCGATGCACTCAGAAAATTTGATTGAAGAAGTTTTTATTTGCTGTCTACCCGAGGAGCAGCCACAGCTTTCAATTGAATTCAAATCGATCAACTTGAGGTTTTTCTCGTCACAGCCAACCTTTTCTGAATTGAATCGGATCCAAATGACTATTGGAAAGAGCGTTACGGAAGCAAAACAGGTAAATCGAAAACTGAAAGTCCTTTTAGTTGACGACAATGGAATCAATCAGGCCGTCGGCAAGGCCATGGTGATGTCTCAGGGACATGATGTTTCAATAGCCTCGAACGGAATTGAAGCATTAGACTTAGCAAAAAAAACAGAGTTCGATATCATTCTAATGGATTGCCAGATGCCGGTGATGGATG
>CAZDHC010000085.1:0-15302 GCA_964505225.1 uncultured Bdellovibrio sp.
GCCACTTGGTGAACTTTCTTTTTCACCGATCGCATCGCTAGACGATATGCCGAGATCAAAGCAAATAAAGCATTGTCCTCAAGAACAATTTCATCTTCTTTGTCGTTTAATTTTTCTCGAATTCCGCGAGCAAAAACATCTCGACCCAATAAAGGTCTTTCATAAAGAGACTTTCCAGCTTCTTGATATTTTTGATATTCTAAAAGTCGCTGAACTAGTTCTTTTCTTGGATCTTCTTGCTCAATAATTTCGCCATTTTCGCCATACTGAGGCAAAAGCATTCTAGATTTGATATGGATCAAGGTCGCAGCCATGGCGATAAACTCACCGGCCATTTCAATATCCAGCTCTTTCATCAACTTGATGTACTCTAGATATTGCCCAGTGATCTGATTGATCTTGATGTCAAAAATATCCATTTCTTCTTTACGGATAAGATAAAGAAGCAGGGCTAAGGGACCTTCAAATTTAGGAAGCTGTATTGTTAAGCTCATTTAAATTCCTCTTAATTTCAGGCTCATAATTTCATCATCGCAACTTCATACTTTCACGTACGATGCGTAGAGTTGCTTGCGCCTCAGCACGAGCTCTTTCGCAGCCGTCGCGAATGATTGAATCAAGCTTGTCTGGCTGATTCAACAATTCTTTTTTCTTTTCTCGAGGTTCTTTGGTTAAGTTGTTGATATTTTCAGCTAATCTCATTTTACAATCGCCGCAGCCGATACCTGCAGATCGACACCCTGACTCAACCCATCGAAGATCTTCATCTTTTGAAAACAACTTGTGGAAAGTGTAGACGTTGCAATTTTTCGGATCCCCTGGGTCTTCGCGTCGAACGCGCTGCGGATCAGTGGGCATTGCCTTCACTTTTTTCTGCATGGATTTTTCGTCTTCGCTTAAATCCAAACCATTGCCATAAGATTTGCTCATTTTTCGACCATCTAAACCAGGAACCAATGGCGTGTCCGTCAACAGCGGCTTTGGCTCTGGAAGCTTCGCTTTATAAAGATGATTGAATCTGCGAATAATTTCTCGAGTCAGCTCCAAATGCGAAACCTGATCTTGACCAACAGGCACCGCTTGACCGCGATAAATTGCGATATCGGCCGCTTGCAAAACTGGATAAGAAAATCGGCCCAAGTTGTGAGTGTCGCTGGCCTTTGCTTCTTCTTCCGCATCTTTCCAAGTGGGAACTCGCTCAAGCCAACCCATCGGAGTTAAGTTCGCAAAGATCATAAAAAGCTCTAAGTGCTCCGGAACATAACTTTGAATAAAAACCGTGCTTTTTTCTGGATTTAATCCCCAAGCTAAAATCTCGGCATAAACATCCCGGTTCCAGCCTGCGATTTCATTTGAAGCTTTATAGGCAGTGGTCATTCCATGCCAATCCATCACTCCAAAAAAACATTCGTGCTGATCTTGCATTGCTAAACAATTTTTTAGCCAGCCAAAATAATGGCCTATATGCAATTTTCCCGAAGTGCGGGTTCCACTCATTACCCTCATCAAGTCCCCTTTAGCCTCAACTTAAATTCGGCTTAACTTAACTAAGTGCGATCACTCGCAGCAAACTGTGAATGATTTCAACTGGTAAAGCTAAAAACCTCATAGCTCCCATCATAATTAAAACCAATAGCACCATACTGGTGACGTGTTCATTTTGCTCTAGCTTGTAATTGATACTGGCTGGCAAGAATCGCGCGATCACTTTGCCGCCATCCAGAGGATGCAATGGAATCAAATTAAAAAAAGCTAAAAATAAATTGATACCAATAAAGGCATCTAAAAGCTTAATCACCGGCGAATAAATACCAATATCGGAAAGAAAATGTCTGGCAACCCACATCACAATCGTCGAAATCAAAGCCAGCAATATATTAGAAGCTGGTCCAGCAAGCGCTATCCAAAACATGTCAGTCCTTGGGTTTTTCAAATTGCGCTCATTGACCGGAACTGGCTTAGCCCAACCAAAAAATATTCCACCTGGAAAAATGATCGCCAACATCGGCAAAACAAAAGTTCCAATAAAATCCATGTGTGCAATTGGGTTCATCGTCAAACGACCCATCATCTTCGCTGTGTTGTCACCACGAAGCTGAGCCACCCAACCATGAGCGTACTCGTGAAAGCACAAAGCAAACAAAAAGGGCACAAAATAGACGGCCGCTCGGGCCCCGATTGCATAAAGATCCATAATCAGATGGTAACTTGAAATCATCAAATGTCTAGCCTTTGGTCGCAGTTGCATAAGGAAGATGCATTTGCTTGCCACAGCGCATTTGAACTACTGTTAAGTCTTACAAATAGGAGTTTTTATGTCGGAACTAGTTCGCCCCGCTTTAACAATGTTGACTGAAGACGAATTGGCCTTCCAAGAAGCCGTTCGCGACTTTGCTCAAAACGAAATCAAACCTCACGTCAACGAAATGGACGAAAAAGCAGAAATGAATCCTGCGATCGTACAAAAACTTTTTGAAATGGGTTTGATGGGAATTGAAACTCCAGAAAAATGGGGCGGCGCCGGCGCTACTTTCACGATGGCTTGCTTAGCAGTTGAAGAGCTTGGCAAAGTCGATGGCTCAGTTTCTGTTTTGTTAGATGTACAAAACACTTTAGTGACCAATGCTTTTCTAAAATGGGGAAACGATTCTCAAAAAGAAAAGTATTTAACTAAGATGGCGAAAGAGTGGGTTGGCGCCTATGCACTTTCTGAATCAGGGTCTGGCTCTGATGCTTTTGCCTTAAAGCTTCGCGCCGAGCAAAAAGGCGACAAATACATTTTAAATGGCTCTAAACTTTGGATCACCAACGGCAAAGAAGCCAACGTGTTTATCGTTTTCGCAAACTTAGATCCCTCTAAAGGCTACAAAGGCATCACCGCTTTCATCGTTGAAAAATCTTTTCCTGGCTTTAAAGTGGGAAAAAAAGAAGACAAGCTTGGAATTCGCGCCAGCTCAACTTGCGAATTGCTATTTGAAAATTGCGAAGTCCCTGCCGCAAATGTTTTAGGCGAAGTTGGTAAAGGCTATAAAATTGCGATTGAAACTTTAAATGAAGGTCGCATTGGAATTGGCGCGCAAATGGTCGGAATCGCTTCTGGTGCCTACGAGGCAACTAGAAAGTACATCCAAACTCGAGAGCAGTTTGGAAAAGCTATCGGTCAGTTTCAGGGAGTTCAATTTCAATTGGCGCAAATGCGAGTCGACCTAGAGGCCGCAAGATTGATGGTCTACAATGCTGCAAGACTTAAAGATGCAGGTCAGGACTTTATTCAAGCTGCTGCCATGGCGAAATTGTATTCTTCAAAAGCTGCCGAAAGAATCACTTCAACTGCGGTTGATCTTTTTGGCGGAAATGGTTTTACCAAAGAATATCCAGTCGAAAAATTTTGGCGAGACGCCAAGATTGGTCAAATCTACGAAGGAACCAGCAACATGCAATTGCAAACCATTGCAAAAATGGAAATGGATGCAGGTAAATAGTTTTTTCCAATATTTTATTTTGATAATGCTTTCAATTTATACGGGGGCGCTGTGGTCAGCACCCCCGTTTCGTTTTCATTTGGTCAACGAACCCGCAAGCCTCAAACCATGGGATCAGCAAAATTCAGCGGCCGGATACTTGCTATCTCAGGTAACGGGCACCCTACTGACCTACAAAGACCATAAACTTCAGGAAAACCTGGCCCAGTCCTGCAAACAAATTCACGCTAAAAAAGTGGCTTGCATTCTGAAACCAAATTTAAAATGGAGTGATGGATCCAACCTTTCGACTGAGGATTTTATTCGAAGTTTTCAACAGTTCCTAGATCCAAAAAATCGTGCCTTTCGAGCCGATTTACTTTTTCCAATTTTAAATGCCGAGAAAATTTACAAAGGCGAGCTGCCAATTGAAAAATTGGGCATTTCCGCCAAAGGAAGTCGCCTTGAATTTAATTTAGCAAAACCGGACTCTGAATTTATTTACATTTTATCGAGCCCACTGCTAGCTCCGATTCCAAAACAAAGCTTACCATCAATTGAACAAATTCGCGAAAATCCCAAACTTCTTATCTCCTCTGGCCCCTATCAAATTGACCAGTGGACACCCTTACAAAAGATTTTACTTTCACCGAATCCAAACTTTTGGAAGAAAAACTCTCGGCCCAATTTAGAAGTTCTACCAATCGCCGAAGATTCAGTCGCTTTGAAGCTTTATGAAAAGGGCGAGCTCTCTTTTTTGCGAAGACTCCCCACTTTATTTATTCAAGCCTACAAAGGAAAACCAGAGTTATTTGAGATTGATCAATTTCGCTTTGATTATTTGACTTTTTCACCAAAGTGGAAATCTTCTCCTGACTTCAGAAAGGCCCTCAGTCGATCATTGAAGTACACCGAACTGCAAAGTCTTTTTTCAGCCAAAGGAACTCCCGGCTGCCCAGGCATTTCCGAATCACTTCACAATGAAAAAATTTGCCACGAATTTGACCTACCCAAGGCACAAAAACTTCTGGGATCATTTAAACCCACCAAGAAAATCGAGATCCTGTATTCAAAGCAAGGCGGCGACGACCACAAGCGTATGATGGAGTGGGCACAAAATCAGTGGCTTACTAATTTGAAATTAGAAACGGAAGTATTCAGCCTTGATAACAAAATTTTTCTGGAAAAACTTCAAGATATTTCAAGCCCAAGCGCACCGGATTTATTTCGAAAAGGCTTAGCTCCTGATCGTCCTACTTGCTTATCAGCCCTTGAAGCCTTCGAGACCAACAACCGCGAAAACTACCTGAAATATTCCAACCCGAAATTTGATCAGGTCATCGAAAAACTTAAAGGCACTTTAAACTCCAAAGAAAAAGCTCAACTTTGCGATCAAGGCATTCGCTTGTTAATGGATGAAGCCTATATTATTCCAACAGGCCCGATTCACTTTACTTTACTGGCAAAGCCCGAATGGACTGGCTGGAATTTAAATGAACTGAATCAACTTGATCTTTCAGATTTAGAATTTAAGAAATAATTTTTTTGAAAGTTTAATTATGAGTCGTCTTTTTTTGCTTCTTTAGAAACTCTTTTAAAAAATCTTCGTAGCTTTGTTCAGTTTGCACTTCTTTAAGCGCCTTTTCATAACTGATTTTAAACTCAGGCTTGGCCTTCTTTGAAAAGACCGTGAAAAGCTCAACACTTTTTTCAGGAAGCTCTAGCACCTTGGTGCTTTTATCAATTCCCAAATGAATGGTTTCATAAAGAATTGTCGCCTTATCCGGACTGTAAAAAGCATCGATTCGACCTGACATCACTTTCTTTAGATTTCTTTCCGATACATTTCCACTTCCCAGGCCTTCTAGATTAATTCCTTTCTCCTTAATCATCGGAGAGAAAAAACCTTTTTCCCAAACTCCAATTTTCAACCCCAGTAGATCTTTGACAGATTTCACCTCTTTTAACGGATGAGTGTCCTTTAGAGCCAAAGACGGCTTCATGTTGAAAAAGGCTTGATTGGGAAAATCAAATTTTTGAGCTCGCTCGTCGTTTTTGGCCATAAACAACGCTGCATCCAACTGACCCTCTTCCATCAAAAATAAAAGCTTTGGCAAGGACTGCTCAGTGATCGAAACTTCTGAAGCATCATTGATTTTCATTTTTTGAACGATTCGCTTGAAATACAAAACAGCCGCGCCCGAATCCACATCACCCTCCACAGTAGGCGAATGAGGCAGTAGGCTAAAATATCCGACCTTTAAAGAAGCTGCTAGAGACAACTCGGAAACGAAAACGAATAAAACAAGAAAAACTAAACGCCTAATCATTTGTACAATTGAGCCAGAAATTTTGGGCTTTAACAACGTAGAAAAGGATCAAAGACTCTCAATCTTCTTTCTTTTGCGCAAGAAGTTGAACCGAGAACCCCTCATCTGCGCCCGAATTGGCCGCCAATTCACCTAGCACTAGATCCTGCTTAGATTGACTATGAATCTGCTGTTTGATCTTTTTGTAGGTGGCGCTTTGCTCTCGATAGCCTTCTGCTATAAGGCTTCCCAGACTTTCCGCTTGCGCCAGGGATTGAAAAAAAATGAAAATTGAGAGTAAAAAATAGACTTTCATGAGGTCACCTCACTTACTAAAGTCCCTCGTCATGAGGAACTTTACCTTACACTGATAAGACCAAATCAGACCGCAGATATGGTTAAATGTTCATCACTTTTAGGTAAATTCACTCGCAACCCATTAAAAAGACCAGGTTTTTTCGTCTCAACTTGAGAATCTCGACTTTTTTCATAAGACTAGACTTGATCTTATAAAAGTCTGGCCGATAAGACCTATGTCAGTAGCAATAAAAGACAAAAGTCTGAAATGCGGAGGAAGAAATGTCAGAAAAAAAAGCGGTTAAAAACAACCCTTCACCAGAAAAACAAATGCCCGGCAACGTTGTTGCCCTAGGCCCGACTAAATGCTGTGCTGAGGCCTGCAAGGCTAAGCCAGAGCGCGCGGGTTTTTGCGGTGAACACTTCATGTGGTTTAAAGAAGGTCTTTTGACCCTAGAAGGCTACAAGGCGAAGGACTTTGATAAAAAGTACCACGCAATGCTACGCCGAAAATCTGCGTAGTTAAAAAAAATCCCAAACCAACCTTAAAAAAGTTGGATGTTATCCCTGAAAAGCCTTGAAGCGACCTCTTCGAGGCTTTTCTATTTGTATCTAGGCTATCGCAAAATCTGCGCTTGGCACATGGATTTGTCTTCTGATTCTTTTTTCTTTAAACACATCAATGAAAAATCACTGGAATCGTTTGAAAGAACTTTAAATACAAAAGTTCCATGATCCATTTCTGGCAACGCAATTACATTCCACAGTTTATGAATTTCATTTAAATCCAACAAAACCACGGCGAAAAACTTTGAATCATCGATGTATTGAATGTTGGAATCCTGAACTGTCTTTTTGATGACCAAATTGCAAGTGCGCTTAAGCTCATTAACCTGGTCACATCGGATTGAAAAAGCCCCAGTCGGATCTTGATACAATTTCGCGGTGTACATTCCGCCTGTTGGTGCCTTCACCCAGGTCTCTTGCACGTTTAAATTTTTATAAATTTCATCAGACTCAGACTTTGAATTGAGTTGAAAAGAGATCACTTGCTCATTTTCTACTACCTGCGCCTGCGCTAAAAATGGAAAACAAAACACTGCAAACAAAATGGACTTCATAAATTCTCCTTATTTAAACTCTAAAATAAAAGTCTGGATGGAAATACCTGCCAAAACATCAGTTAACAAGCCCCCATGTTGCTCGCCGCCCCTGGCTATTCCAATTCCTTTAAAAAAATATGCCTACAAATTAGATTTTGAGGCATATTGTCACTAACCTAAACAATAGGAATTTTTATGAAACCAGCAGTTGTCATTTCGGGAGCAAGTTCAGGCATTGGCGCAGCCACCGCCATTCACTTTTCCAAAAAAGGTTACTTTGTTTATCTCTTAGGTAGAAATGAAGACAGGCTTCATGAAATCGCCCTTCAGTGCGAAAACGGTTCTTCGTTATTAAAGGCTGATGTGACCAATGAAGCGCAATTGGATAAATACACCAAACATCTTACTGAAAGACCTGACACTCGGGTTGAAGTTTTGATCAACAATGCCGGCATTTTTCAACGTCATGAATTCTTAGCTGGCGGCATGGAACCTTTTCGCAAACAATTTGAAACCAATTTTTTTGGTGCGCTTATGCTCACTCAAAAAGTACTCCCTTTGTTTTTGAAACAAGGGTCTGGCTCCATCGTCAACGTGTCTTCCACTTTGGGGCTTAGGCCAACCGGCGACACCTCTGCGTATTCTGCCAGCAAGGCGGCGATGATTAATTGGACTCAATCTCTGGCTCGGGAACTTGGTCCAAAAAAAATCCGAGTCAATTGCATTTGCCCTGGGATCGTCGAAACGCCGATTCATGATTTTACCAAAAAGAGCCCGGAGCAAAAAAGTAAAACATTAGATTTTTTAAACACCTTACAACCGCTGGGAAGAATTGGCACTGCAGAAGAGATCGCGGAATCCATTTACTTTTTAGGCTCGAATCAATCAACTTGGACCACCGGCGCCACCTTAAGCGTGGATGGCGGAATTAATTTAGTGTGATGCAAACCTATTTTTTTGAAACAAGGTTTAGTGCAGCTCATTTTTACCATCAAACAAGCTGGTCCTTTGATCAAAATCAAAATACTTTTGGAAAATGCTTTAGCGAATTTGGCCACGGACATGACTATCGTCTTTGGATTGAGTTTAAATCTGATGATTTTCAGCATGCGCAAAAAGTCATCCAAGCTGTCACTGACAAAATCGACCATCAACATTTAAATTTCATGATCAATGAATTTAAAGCCAAAATCCCAACCACTGAAAATATTGCCATTTACCTAAAAGAAGAAATTTTAAAGTCCTGTGAAAAAGAAAAAGCCGAAGTTCAAATTAAGAAACTTCGGCTTTTCGAAAATCCTGAAATTTGGGTGGAATTAAACCCTTAATTCCTAGACTTGTTTAGTAAGTGTAAACCACTTCTGCATCCAAATCTTTAAATGCTGCACCCTCTTTTTTCTTAGGCGCCACTCGGCCATTCATTTCAATCAGTCTTGAACCATCAGCTGCAAACTTAAAAATGATAGGCTTCACTAAAGCGGCGATGATAAAAGAAGAAGGTTTCATTTTAAGCACAACAGCTGTCTGTTCGCCGATTTTCTCTTCAGCAACCTTAAAAATTTCAAAACCAACAGTTTCTTGACGATCCCAAACTCCATAGCGAAACTCGATGCCTTTTTCGGTCGCAACTTTATCCCAATTGTCTTTTACGAATTTTTGAAAATTAGCAGAAACCACAAACGTATCTTTTAATTTTTCTTCTTTGGTAGATGATTTTCCATCCACTTCTTTAGTGAAATAGATTTTTCCCTCTTTCACTTCAATAATGCCTTTTTGATTCAATTGTTTTTGGTTCAATTCATCACGAACCAACTTTGAACCATCTAAAATCACACTTTGCTCAATCACAGCGTTACCTTCTGTGTCTTTCCAAACTGATTTAACTTGCTCTTTGCCATCAACTACAGTGCTTTCCAAAGAAAAGCGATAAAGTTCTTTTTGCTTATTAGAACCTTGTTCGAACGCAACACCAGTGTAATTAGCCAATACATTTGAGCCTGCAAGCAAACTGCCCATTAATACCAAAAATGAGGCTACAAAAGACTTACTAAGAGTGGTTTTCATCGTGACTCCCTTTATTGTTTTCGTTTATACAGTCCTAGTATGGAATCAAAAAGACCACCTAAAAGTCAACAGCCGGCAAAGAAATCGCCAGAGATCTCTCAAAATCCTGACGAAAAAATCAGACTTTCAAAGTTAATGACCGAACGTGGTATTTGTTCTCGTCGTGAGGCTGACGATTTTATCGCTCAAGGTTTGGTTTACGTCAATGGGACTCGCATTCAAGAGCTTGGATTTAAAGTCACCAGAGATGTTAAAGTCGAATTGGCAGCCAAGGCACAAGAAAAACAAAATGACTTGATCACTGTCATTTTAAATAAACCCATTGGCTATGTTTCTGCCCAACCCGAGCCTGGCTACGAACCTGCCATTAAACTTTTAACCAGCGATAACTTTGATGGACCGCCACTGGCGGGAATTGAACCTATCCGCTTGCGCGGTTTAGCTGTAGCCGGCCGGCTGGATATCGACTCTCAAGGCCTTTTGATTTTCACGCAAGATGGTCGCTTAGCCAAAAAAATTATTGGCGAAAACAGTGAGATTGAAAAAGAGTATTTGGTTCGAGTCAGCTACCAAATGCCGGGAACTTTGCCTAAAGACAAATTAGAATTATTACGTTACGGATTAGAGTTAGATGGGAAAAAACTAAAACGCGCCCAAGTTGAATGGATCAACGAAGATCAACTTCGTTTTGTGCTAGTTGAAGGTAAAAAACGCCAAGTTCGCCGCATGTGTGAGATGGTTGGCTTAACAGTAAAGGGCCTTAAGCGAGTTCGCGTTGGTCGATTGACCTTAAGCAAACTGCCAGAGGGAAAATGGCGCTACCTATCCCCAGATGAAAATATTTAAATAGCAACCCAATCCGCTTTTTGCAGTGGCTTCAAACCGTGCTTGGCTCTAGCTTCGTCACAGCGTGGATTTTTTTTACCATTTTCAAATGAGGCCTGAAACTGTCGACAAGTAGAACTGCGATTATTGTATATTGAGCAGCTGACATTTTCACCAACTCGACCACTTAGGGCAATGCACTTGGGTTGATGTTTATTGGCTGTGCCTTTCATGCACCTTTGATTGTCGGTCAATTCTTCCCATAACTCCTTAGGCACGGCACTTTCATGCTCTGAAGCTTCGCCTTCGCGCCAATAGAAGGCCACCCGAAACGAGGCACAGCAGGCGCCACAGCGCTGACAGGGATGAACTTCAGGGGTTTTTAAGACCTCGGTAAGATTTGCCAATGACATAAAGACAATGTTCTCAAAAGAACTTTATCTTTTCAAAATATCTTGCTGGATGGTCTAGTTAATCGCGATAGGATTCGAAACACCGAGCTTTGCGGTCTTGATTCGAAAATCTTCTAAGAATTGAATTTCACTTTCAGAAAATCCGGCTTTTATCCTAAGCTCGCGGCTGATTTTTTCTATTCTTCGCGGCAAGCGATAGCGCAGATTCTGAATTCGAATTCCAAAATCTTCTTGGGAATCGATTTTTTCTTGGCGACAAAGCTCACGGTACCATCTGGTCCCGAACTCGACATGCCCGACTTCTTCGCTGACAATGGTACCCACAGCTTTATGAATGACGCCTTCGCTGACACCATTTAATCTTTTTAAAATCGTTTCACCGGCATCAAGCCCGCTTCCCTCTAAATACCGATGAACTATTAAAACCCGATCAATCAAAGAATCTTCACTGGAAACCGCTTGCCACAAAACTGTGTGCGCCGGCCAATCGCCCCATTTAAAACCCAAACTTTCAATACCATCCAAACATAAAGTTAAATGTCGCGCTTCGGATTTTGCAAGCTCAGCTAGCTCTTCGCGAAATTGAATCGGGGCCTGCTGAAATTCCATCAGGGTTCTAGTGCAAAGCTCTAGGGCCTGCAGTTCTATATTGGCCAAGTCATGTAAAAGCCTGGCTTGGCCTTCTTTGTAGGAAAGTCCTTTTTTAGCAGGATGTTCTTCAGGCGATCTCACTAAAATATCCCGTGATGGTAGATCCGGGATCTCGGTCAACTGGCCATTAAAGGCATCATTGCAAACGCGATCGATCATAGAGATCTTATCGCGAATGTTTGCAGTTTTTAACAAATTCACTGGAGTTAACTCCAAAATTACTTTTTCTTTTTAGAAGCAGCCTCGAACGCAGCAGCAAAGGCACCCATTTTTTGTGAACCTTGATGTTGCTTCCAAGAGTCATCGTCCGCTTCTGTCGGCAAGCCTAAGGCGATCTTTCGCTCTTCGAATTTGATTTCATCCACTCGGACCTTAATTGCATCACCTTTTTTCTTGTTTTCATAACTTTGAGCTTCTACTGAGTCTCGCCATTTTGATTTTGGCAAAAGTGCATTGATACCGGGTTCAAGAACTACAAACAGTCCAAAAACTTCTTTTTTATCGACGACTCCGTCAAGGATCGAACCCACTGGATATTTTTGCGGAACTTGAAGCCAAGGATCCCCAGCGCCACCCGCTTGTTTGATGGAAAAGCTGATTTTTAATCGATCACCTTCGTCTTCAATTTTTAAAATTTTAACTTGAACGGTTTCGCCAACACGAGCTCCTTCAGAAGCATGCTTTAATCGAATAAAGCCAATTTCAGAAACGTGAACCAGGCCTTCAACGCCTTCAGAAACCTCAACAAAGGCACCAAACTGCTCAACTCTGGTCACTGTTCCTTGAACGATGTCTCCGACTTTATGCGTTTGCACCCAAGCGCCTTCATTTTCTGCTTTTTGCAAATCCATCAATCGACGACGAGACACCACAATATTTCGCTTCTTCGGTTCAAACTGTGTGATCAAAAATTCATATTTCTTACCAACTTGAGCGGCAGGCTCGGAAATTGGCTTACTGTCCAACTGGCTAAATGGACAAAACGCCAACTGACCATTGATCAAAACTCGGTAACCACCATTGACCACTTCAGAAACTTTTCCTTCAACGGCCATTTCCATATCAAAGGCGTCTTCTAAATTGTCAAAATCCGCAGGAGCACCTTTAGCACCTTTTCGCGTGACTCGGATTTCATCGCCTTTTACTTTGGTTACGATCACATCAATGATTTCGCCCACTTTGTATTTAATGACTTTATTTTCATCCAAAAGATCTGCATTTAAAATCGCCGCATCCTGCGGAGTTCCAGTGGAAACAAAAGACTCTTCTCTGCCGATGCTTAAAATTTCAGCTTTAAAGGCGTCTCCGACTTTAAGTCGACGTCCTGCAGAGTTTAAAGACTGCTCAAACATGCTCGCAAAGTCTTGTGAGTCATTTTTTGAACTTTTATCAGCTACATCATCACCAAATAGGTCTTTTTTTGCCATTTTCGCTCCAATTTTAAGACATAACACTTTAAGCCAAAAACACCCGCTCTTTACAAGGATTAATGCTGTTCGATAGGATAAAAATTCTCGAAGGAGGAAATTGTGGGAAAAGGTTGGAAAAACGTCAGTAAAGTAGCAAATGCACAAAAAAAAGGTGCCATGTTCACTAAATTCGCAAGAGAGATTCAAGTCTCGGCAAAAATGGGCGGAGCTGACCCCTCGACAAATTCTCGCTTAAGACTTGCGATAGAAGTCGCTAAAAAGAACCAATGCCCCAATGATACCATCGACCGAGCAATCAAAAAAGGCGCTGGCACCTTGGACGATGGCTCTATCATCGAAGAACTTTCTTATGAAGGCCAGGGTCCACACAACACTGGCGTCATCGTTGAATGCCAAACTGATAACCGCAACCGAACTGCTTCAGAAATCCGCACGATCTTTAAAACCAACGGCGGCAGCATGGAAGGCTCAGTGGGCTGGATGTTTGATCGAGTTTGTTTAATCGAAGGCCACAAAGAGGGAACCTTTGATCCAGAAGAAGAGGCCATCGAAGCTGGTGCTAACGAAGTTGAGGCATCTGACGAAGGTCATTCGTTTTATGGCGACGCCAGCAGCTTAAGCGAAATTCAAAAAGCACTGACATCTCGTGGCTGGAAAATCACCACGGCGGAACTTTCTTACAAGCCAAAAAACATCACGGATTTAACTGAAATTCAATTGAAGGACGTGGTTGAGTTTTTAAATGAACTGGACGAGCACGATGACACTCACCGAGTTCACGTGACTATTAAGTCTTAGGAAGTACTAAAGGTAAATCGTAGGAATTTCTAACAACAAAAAAAAGAGGCAACCCATGAACGTGAACAATGATCAAATTTTAGAAATCCTAAAAAAGTACAAAAAGTTCACCGTCATGGGACTTAGCCCAGACGGAACCAAACCGAGCCAAAAAGTTCCGCAGTATATGAAATCTCAAGGGTACGACGCGGTTGGAATTTATCCTAAAGAAACTAACATTGCTGGGTTTCCAATCTATCAAAGTTTGGCAGAAGTTCCAGCCGAGTACCGAAAATTTGTGGATGTTTTCAGAAAACCAGATCACATCCCTGCCGTTGTGGATGAAATTTTAAAAGTCGGCGGAGTGGAAGTTTTATGGATTCAATTGGGCATCAGTCATCCCGAAGCAGAGAAAAAAGCTGAAGCCGCCGGCATCAAAGTTATCTCTGATCGCTGTCTGCATATCGAACACATGAGATTAATAGGCCAATGATCAAGAATGGTATTGCCCTAACCTCTTTACTTCTGGCGCAAATTATTTTTCTATCTTCGCCAGCCGTCGCCAACGATTCTGTGACTTTTTTGGTGGGTGAGGCTTGGTCCATGCCTTTCGGCAAAATTGAAAAGCAAGATGGACGATCTCAACTTGTGGACGGAGTCATGAAAGACTTCCATCAAGAACTGGCTCTTGAATTGAAGTTGGATTTGAAAGAAGTGTTTTTGCCAAAAAAAAGAATTCTAAAAAAGAATCTAGGGCACGCCTTTGATTTGCAGTGTTTTTCGAACCCGAATTGGGTGGGCGACACCAAAGATGATTACCATTGGCTTCCACCTTTTTTTGAAATCAAAGAGTTCTTAGTGAGTCAAAGCAAGCAACCCAAAATAGAATCAGAAAAAGATTTTAAGCCGAACATAAGCATTGGCACTGTCATGGGTTACCATTATGGCAAACTAGACCCGTATTTCGCCAATAAAACATTAATTCGCGATGATGCCGTTAACGAAGATGCCGTACTTCAAAAAGGCATCCTCGGTCGCACGACTTATTTTGTCATGAGAAGCGTGGACTTTATGTATCAGCAAAAAATTAATCCTGCAGCTAAAACGTTACAGATGTCGCCCTACCTAATCACAAAAGAACCAGTCTATTGTGGCTTGTCTAAAAAATCTAAAATCAGTTTTAAGGCAGCGACCGCGGCGCAGGAGCGTATTTTAAAATCTGGACGTTTTGATAAGTTTCTAAAAAAATATGGAATCCACTAAGCCCTGTTGTGATTTTTAAGCATTGCAAAAGCTGTGGCAAAATACCGAATCTGCTTGATCATCGAAAATAATCCGTTGGCCCGACTTGGAGAAAGATTTCCTTCGAAGCCAATGGTTTTTAAAAACTCAGGCGGAGTGGTTAAAATTTCCTCTGGCGTGCTGCCTGAATAAATTTTTAAAAGCAGAGCCACTAAGCCCTTTACTAAAAGCGCATCACTGTCGCCTTGGAATATAATTTCACCTTGATCATTCAGTTTAGCATGAAGCCAGACCTGACTTTGACACCCCTTCACTTTCGATTCTTCAGTGCGAAGCTCTTCTGGTAAATCCGACAAACCTTTTCCCAGTTCAATGATCTTTTTATAGCGATCTTCCCAGCCAGATAGTTTCGAAAACTCGGTCACGATTTTGTCAGAGCGATCTTTTAAAGACATATTTATATTTCCGCCATTTTTTGCATTAAATTCTTTTGAATTTCGGCACCCATTTCACCCATGACTTCTTTCAGATGCTTTCGATCAAAAGACTGAACCATTTTATAGGTTTTCACATAAAAACCCAAGGGATCATTGTCATAACCATTCCATAGCTTTTTAAACTGCGCCGCTGGAAGTGAGTTTGTCTTGAGCTCAACTTCAGTTCCTGACTTTCGATTGATAAAATCTAAACAGGCACTGATCTGTCGGGGTGAAAAATCCAAATATACTAG
>CAZDHC010000086.1:0-15276 GCA_964505225.1 uncultured Bdellovibrio sp.
TTCCGAGAGTCTGAGCTGGCCGACGCCAAGAAGCAAGGGGGTCGAACCAACAACCTCGTCATCTTCAACGACAAGAACCTCGTCCGCGCCGCCACACAAGTCGGAGCAAGCCGCGACAAGATCAAGTTCTCTCAAGTGCCAGCAGCCCCCGCTGCATACCCCAGCTTCACCAACGAGCAGGTGCAGGACACGCTGATGTCTCTCACTGCGACGGCCAAGGACTTGGGCAACAAGGCGCTGCAGGGGCTGGTGTTCATGCACGACCTCGTGGGTATCGCCGTCAAGGAAGGGCTCGCCTCTGCCAAGGGGTTCAACGACCTTCATGGCCAGAAGGATTCCATCAGGAACAAGATCGAGTCGGACGTTACGAAGATTCTGGACGGCGCTGCTGACCTGAGCAACAACGAGCGCCGCGTCGCCGGCGATTACCTGCGGGATGCTACTGTCCACGAGAAGTGGGGCTACGTGCCGTCTTGGAAGAAAGACGTTACCGTGGATGCGGCGTACGCCCAGCGGTGGAACCAGATGACTACGGCGGCGCGCAAGGTTGTTGATGAAGTCTTCCGCCACGGCGAGACGATGTATGACCGCGTGAGAGCACTGGCCGAGGCAGAAGTAACCCGTGAGTACGACAAGCGGGCTGCCCGGGCAGAGACGCCTGAGAGCAAGGCCAAGGTTGAGAAGGACCGCAAGACCGCCATGGCCCGGGCCAAGCGCCAGTTGCCCAAGCTGCAAGGGCCGTACGCCCCGCTGAAGAGGTTCGGTAACCACGTTGTCATCGCCAAGTCAGCCGAGTACCGTGCTGCCGAGGCCAACAAGGACGAGAAGGCGTTGGAGAAGCTGGAGAAAGACCCCAAGCACCACATCGTCGAGTTCTACGCGACCGCAGGTGCGGCAGCCGTGCGCCGGAGCAAGCTGACCCCGACGTTTGGGGAAGAAGGAGTTATTGCCACGCAGCGGATCAAATCGTACGCGCAGATGGACGAGCTCCCTTGGGCGGGTATTGCCAAGGTGCAGCGGGCCATCGAAGGGGATGACGATCTGACTGGTAAAGGCAAGCTGATGGACCTAGTGTCGGACCTGTATCTGGAGATGCTCGCCGAAGGTTCCGCACGCAAGGCGGAGTTGAAGCGCAAGGGCACATCTGGTTCTGCCGATATGTTCCGTGCCTTCGCCGCGCAGGGCCGTAGCCAAGCCCACTTCGTGGCCAGTCTGGAGAAGTCAGGGGAAATTGCCAAGACGTTGCAGGCGATGAAGACCGAAGTGAAGACGGGCACGAGCGAAGAGCAGTTCAAGAAGTCCCGGGTCTACGACGAGATCGCCGCCCGCTACGCCCAGAGTCTTGACTACCGTGAGACCCCGCTGACTGACAAGATTCTGCGTACGTCCTCGGTGTGGATGCTGCTGACCTCCCCGGCGTACTACCTGACCAACGCCCTGCAGCCGTTCATGGTGACTATGCCGGTTCTAGGCGGTCGCTACGGGGCCAAGGCTTCGACGGAGATGTTCAAGGCGTACCAAGACGTGGCCAAGATGGTTGGCGGAATGGGCCACGAGCTCGATCTGGACAGCCCTAAACTGCGCCTGACAGCCGGCGAACGGCAGATGCTCAAGACCTTGCGCGACAATGGCAAGATTGACATCACCATGGCATCTGACCTCGGTAAATGGGCCGAGGGTACAGCCGAACAAGGGCGTGTGACTAAGACGCTGCGCAAGCTGGACAACGCTGTGGCCAAGGTGGAGATGCTGAACCGGATGGTTACTGCACTGACTGCGTACCGTCTGTCTGGTAGCACTGACTACGCCGGCGAGATGGTCGACACCACGCAGTTCAACTACGGCGGAAGCAGTGCTCCGAGGTTCTTCGCTGCGAACGCAGGCACCAAGCTGGTCTTTCAGTTCCGCAAGTACCAGTTGGGTGTTCTGTCCTTGATCGGCAAGCAGCTTTACAACTCGTTCAAGGGGGCGTCGCCAGAAGAGCGTGCCATCGCACGCCGTGCGTTCCTCTGGATGTTCGCCCAACACGCGGTGATGACAGGCATTAAGGGCGCACCGATTCCAGCAGTCATACTCATGCTCGCCGCTGCTCTGGGGGGAGACGAGGACAAGGACTGGGAGCGCAACCTACGCAAGGCCATCGGCGACGACGAGACGGCTACGCTACTCACACGAGGCATTCCTGCTTGGCTGGGGCTGGACGTTTCTGGCCGCATAGGCATGGGCAACGCGTTCTCCATCCTTCCGTACTCGGATGTCGAGCTGTCCAAGAAGGGGTACAAGGAGGCTGTATTCGGCCTGTCCGGTGCCGCCATCGGGGGTATGGGTGGTGCGTTATTCGACGGCGCAGACAAGATGGCCAAGGGGCAGTATTACAAGGGAGTTGAAGCGATGGCTCCGCGCGGCCTGAGAGAGGCTATGGGCGGGTATCGCATGGCCACAGAGGGTGTGACCACAGGCAGGGGGGATGTAACCCTGCGCCCCGACGAGATTACGTTCTTCGACGGGTTGATGAAAGGCGTAGGTCTTCCGACGACCGCCGTGACTAGGTTCCAAGACACCAGAGGTGACCTGTTCGAGCTGAGTGAGAACTTCAAGGCGAAGGACCAGCGGGTAAAGGATGACTACGCCCGCGCCTTCAAGGACAAGGACAACGCTGAGATGATCGAGCTGCGGGATCGCTGGAAGGAACTGCAGGAGTCCAAGAAACGCTGGGTTGCCGAGATGGCCAACCGTGGCTTCAAAGACCCCAAGCTGGTCGAGAAACTCAAGCCCCAACCCCTCTCCACGCTACTCAAGTCCCCGTCACTGCAGGCCAAGAGGGAAAAACCGTGGGCGGGGGTTGAGGCCCGGTAATCAGGCAGCCTTTGGTACTACAGCGAACTTGCTCTGGAAGGCGTCTGCGTCCAGCGTCCAGCAAGAGGTCAAGGGGAGGGACAGAGATGTCCCTTTCCCAAGGTAGAACGAGCTAGCTGTATTAAGCAGCCATTTGCGGGTGACAAGCGCCGCCCTCATCTCGTTATAGGACACCCCGTTGTCTGAGCACCAGCGGATGACCGACCGCACCATGAGGTAGACGCGCTTCTGGTCCAAGATGGCTCTGCCAGTGATAGTCCCCCTTGGAGGGCCAAACCCCGCTGCGTATTGGGCAATGACCCCCGACCGCTTGTCTCCTTCCACATTGGTCACTATGAGCCCAGCCTGCAGGTCCGACATCATGGATGCGAACAGGTCGTAGATGTCCCGCTTGGAGTCGTTGGAGGCCTTCTGCATACCTCCCATGTGGCGCACGATCCAGTTTTTGAACTCCGCCGGCGGGAATTTGTGCAGCCCCATCTTCCGTGTGAGCCCAAACGCTACCCATACAGTAGCAGCTACTAGCAGCCAGTTGCGGGCGTCCTTCTGCACCCCAGCCATAGCGGAGAACTTGTCCCGTGCCTCCCCGATGAGCGCCTTGATCTGCGCCTGACGAGGTACGATGAACTTCAGGTACGCGTCGCCAGCCACTGCGTAGTGGTTGAACATCTCTTGGAAGACCTTCATGCCATCGTTGACCGTCATCGTGCGCTCGTGGCCAACGTCGAACTCGTACTGCCAGAAGCGGGCAATCATTGGTGCGCAGTTCACGATAGTGTTGGACATGAGCTCTACTGCCGACTTGTTAGAGTTGACGTAGATGAAGTTCCCCCACTCCAGATCGCTTGTGTCCTTGAGCCCGCCTGATGCCTGCCCTACGATCTTTGGACGACCATCTGAGTACGCATAGGAGAAGTCAGCCAGACGCTTGGGCTCCCACACAGTAGCTTCATCCAGCAGTACCGGGATGTCACGGCGGATACCTGCCATGGCATAAAGGGCGTACTCGGTGATCTTGCTTGCGCTTGCCGTCTGGTTGAGTCCTGACGGGTCGCCCCATACACTGATACCGGTAAGGGCAGCGGTGGTCTTGCCGAAGCCTGAATCCGCGCTCCAGCCGATCAGAGGGATACCGATTGGTTGATTGGTGAACAACCGCAGCAATGGGGAGGCAAAAGCAGCCAGCCACGTGAACTGGTACATCTGGTGATCCGGGCGGTTGTATGCTATGTCGATGAGTTCGCAGTACCTTGTAAGGTCTCCTGTGGGGGTGTGCGCCTTGGCGTACCTAGCCATGCTGTCACTCAGTCGTACTGTCTTGATCTCCCCGGTGGGGAGGTATTTCTTGTCTCCAAGGAGGAACGATCCATCTTCATACCAGCCAATGTGGTCGTGCATCTGGACTTCTTCTGTCTCCACTTGGATGACTTCAGCCCATGTCTTCATGTAGGTCTCCAGCTCCTTTCCTGCTCCTCTTGGGTATACCCCTAGTTTTGCTCCTAGTTCCCCCATCAGTGTTGTTCCACCTTGGGCGATTGACTTGGAGTTGATGTCTGCCTCCCGCCAAACGAAGGGCTTGATGCGTGCCTTGACCTTCAGCTTGTACGTCTCGTCGTTGCGGCAAAAGTACGTGTACTGCGGGATCACGAGTTGGGCGCAGACTGGTACGGCCTCGTCATCCTTTTTGCACAAGAGGGTGTCGTTCTTCCACACGTAGCGACGTTTGATTATCTCCGGCAGGTCAGGGATTTCTTCGATCCGGGTCCCGGTTTCCGTCTTGACTACGACTTCAGTCTGGTGCTCCGGGGCAGGGCGCCCTAGAACGATTGGATTCTTGACGTTGCGGGTGCAGGTCTTGCAAGCTCCGGACAACTCGCGGTACTTGTCGCAGGTGGTTGGGCCGGCTGCCTTCTTGCGCTGATTGAACTTGTCCAGTGTAACCTGCTCATCGTAGTCCTCGTGCCCGGATGACCACTCGTGGGCCTTCTCAAGCCCGTCTTCGCAGAACGCCAGTGTTCCAAGGCATTCATACCAGAGTGGTTCAAGCTGCCCAGCTCCAAGCATGGAACGCATCTCGCCAAGGACGTTGCACCGGTCCGCCACGCGGTCAGCGAATGATGGTGGGTACTCGGTGCCACCTGCCAGATCAGAGTTGCGCTTAACCTTTTCCGGATGGGAGTCCAAGCTTACCTTGACGCCGTGCTCGTCCCGTAGCCGGATGAGGTGCCCTACCCAAGTCCTAAACTCGATGGGGCTACCCTTCAGCGGGGCAATGAGGCGCACCTGCGTGATGCCCTTGCTCTTGTGCGTCTTGTCGTTGATGACCCCGATGGGGCGCAGCACACTAGCTGCGTCTGCGGTTCTGGTCGTGTCGGTCTGGGCAAAGTTCAACTTGGCGGCGATGGCCTTGAACATCTTGGCTGCCTTCTGCCACTGCTCCTTGGGTACGTCGGCGGTGAACAGCCAATATGCGTGGATGCCGTTGCCGCTGCTAACCAAAAGGTTTGGTGCTGGTATCCCCGTAGTCTTAACAAACTTGACCAGCCCTGCAATTCCGGCGGTCTGCGTAGGGTATTCATCGTTGCCGCAGTCAATATCAAGCCACTGGGCCTTGGCCACCATGGCGTTCTCCTGCGTGCGAAACTGCCACTTATCTAGCTCCGCGCTCCATACCTTGTCATGCTTGAATCCGGAGCACGCGAAGAACGCGTTCTTGCCTTTTTCTGATAGTTTGAGCGACCTTGCCGCCAGTTCCTCGATTGTGCTACATGCTACGTGGTCATAACCGCCCTTTGGAAACGGGACGGCACTGAAATACACCCCCTGCGAAGGCAGGACGTGCCTTAGAAATTCTACGGTATCCATTTACACACCCCGGAAATGAGGGGGCTAGACTACGCCTCCTGCTTGTTCTTTGCAACTGCGGCTAGTCTGTTTGCCTCTTTGATGTAGGCCCGCGTCAGTTCTTTCAGGTAGTCATAACGTGCGACATTGGACTCAACACCGGACGGAAATGGGAGCAGCCCTTCCTTGGTCGCCTTGGTGATGACCTTCTCCAAGATTGCAATTTTCTTGGCTGCAGCCCCTATCGGGGAGTGGTGCCCATTCAACCAGCGGGAGGCTGTGACGCGGGTAACCCCGATGAACTTAGCCAGCTCAACCGGGCGTACCCGGAGCGCCTTGATTTTTTCCATTATTCTCTCCTCAGAAAAAGTGCGCGTTGGCGAGCCGCGCCCCTCGGGGGTGTTTAGCTGTCGAGTTCGTCGAGCAGTGCGTCGAGGTCTTCGTCTTCCTCAACTACCTTGGCCTTGGCAGCCTTCTTGGGGGCTGGAGCCTCATCCTCGTCGTCTGCCGGAGCCGGCTTGGCCTTCTCTTCGGCCTTAGGCTTGGCCTTCTTGGGTGCAGGGGCCTCATCCTCGTCGTCAGCCGGCTTAGCCTTCTTGGCGGGCTTCTCTTCGACCTTGGCAGGAGCCTCGTCCTTTTTGCGGACCTGCGGCGGGGTCTCGCCGATGATCTGCTTGACCAGATCAGACTCGCGCTGCTTCTCGATCTCCGCGTACTGCTCTTCCGTCACAAACGGGCTGCGCTTGCGCACCGTGAAGATGAGCTGCGGCGTGGCTGCTTCCGCCTCGAACTTGAGCACGGTAACGATGGAGAAGTAGTCCACATCGCGGTTGTCCAGAGAGGCTGCGTGCTCTGCCAGAGGCTTGAGCGACGCCGGCGGAACGCGGAGGAGCATGGGCTCGTTGATCTGGTCCGGAGCGCACACTGCGACACGGCGGTGATCCTGACATGCTTTGCCCTTGCCCCCACGGCCAGTCCCCCAGACGTTGTGTTTGCACACCGCGCAGCTTGCGGACTGTGGGTTCTCAGTGCCCGGGTCCGGAGCGATACCGTTAGACGAGCTGCAATCCGGATTGGCATTGACACCCTCCTCGAACTCGGCCTTGTAGTAGTTCTTCGACAGATGCGGGTTGGCCTTCAGCAGGATGACCTCAAGGTTGCGGGCCGGCTCTTTCTCACCATCGTCGTTCTCGCGCTGCACCACGTTGCGATCATCGCCTTTACAGACGGCGAACACCTTGCCCTTAATGGACAGGACGGGGTAGCCGCCAGTGCCGACGTGGCTGGTCAGATCAGAGTTGGGACCCTTGCGATTGCGCAGGAAGGCGGGGACGGACGATGCTTCAAATGCGACGACGTTTGTCATGCTATGTTTCTCCTTGGTTGGCGGGCTACCCGCGATTCACGTTCACGTATGCTGCTTTGTTGCAGTTCAGACCGGGCGGCAGATCGCCATTGGTCTCGACGTACTGGTCGACGTTCTTCTTGGCTACTCTGGCCTCAAGGAACATCAGCCGCTCTTCAGGGTCTTTCATGACCCATCCAAGGTAGTTGTCCCGGTCAGCCACGGAGTACGATACGCGGGTGGCGCGATACGCTGTGCCAATACCACGAACCGTCACTGTGTCCGAGCCGGACTCAACGAAATGAGCAAGGAACTTCTGCTCGATTTTATCCAAAACCTTGTCCACCTTGGCGACCTCGGCATCATAAGCGGCTTTGATGGACGCCTTTTTGTCGCGGAGACGGATGTAGGTAGCAATGAGTTCATCATGCTTGAGCATGTTATTCTCCTCTTGTCTATTGTGTAACACATTATACAGCCTGTTACGAAAAAATCAAGTGCTTTCCTCCTTAATCATGTCCAAAAGTAACCCCTGCAGCTTGCCTTTCTTGCGCAACCGGTCGTACATGCTGCGCTCCAGCGGGGTTCCCTCGATGTGGATAATCAACTGCGTCTTGGTCTGCCCGGGGCGGGTAACCCTGCCGTTGGCTTGCTCATAAATCTCGTTGCTGGTGTAAGGTGCGTACCATATGATGACGTTGGCGGCAGTGAGCGTCAGTCCATGAGCCATGGCTCCTGCGTGGGCTACCAGAACTCTCGGGTCTGACGAACTCTGGAAGGCGCTGAATATCTTGTCCCTGTTGGTCTTGGACACCGAGCCATCAACGATCTCTACCGAGTATGTCTTCCGCAGTTCATCAGCCACATGGTTCAGCGCCTTGGTATACGGCACGAACACTATGACCTTGGCCTCTGCTTCGGCGATGATGTCTCGGACCTGCTCAATGCGCGGACCACATGGAATTACCACCTCCTCTCCTTGGTTGTCCAGTGCCACACCGCTGCATATCTGGATTAGCTTGCCCATCTTGACTGCCTCGTTGGCGGCTGTGATCTGTCCACCAGCGTACTCGGCGTGAAGCGTTGCCTTCATCTTCTTGAACAGCGCCTCCTGCTCCTTGGTCAGCTCGACCTCGCGGGTCTCATACAGCACAGGGGGAAGGTCTTGGCAGTCGGTCATCTTGAACCTGACAGCCGGCTGCATCATCTTCGACACCATCTCAAGTGCGTTGTCCCTCGGCATCCACTTCCACTGGCTGACTTGGCGCATCACCATGTCGCGGAACTTCCCGTAATACCTAGGCACTGAGTCAGGGCGGATCAGCTTGCACTGCCCCCACGCGTCAGTCGGGTTGTTAGGCGTCGGTGTGGCGGTCAGCCCCCAGACTATGGGCCGATTGTCGATGACCTTCTTGGCTGCCTTCCACCTGTCGGTTCCAGCGTTGCGCAGCACGGCCAGCTCGTCTATCACAACTACGTCGATGTCCTTCCTGTTGACTACCTCCTCGGCTATGATTTCCAGCCCGTCGTGGTTGATGATGTACACGTCCACATCTTCAGCAAGCAACTTCAAGCGGCGGTCCCGTGAGCCGTGCAGCGTGGCAAACGTCAGGTCGGGGAAGCACCTGAATATCTCATCTCCCCAAGCACGCTCCAGTGTAGAGAGCGGGGACACTATCAACATCTTGTTCGCCCTCCCCTGCGACTTCATGTAGTGGTATGCCCACAGAGTAGCGCGGGTCTTTCCTGTTCCGAGGTCGTTGAGAACGTACATCCGGTTATGCAATGTCAACATGCTGCTAGTTACGAGTTGGGCATGGAACGGCTTATGCCCGTGAGGCCGTGGCCAGTCGTAGTACATCTCAATCGGAGACGGTACGTCGAACCCTATGTTACGCAGCACCTTGGTCTCGTCCAGCCTGTGGGGCACGACAATAAGCTCCCGGCCCTTGTACATAATCGACCGGGCTGAGGGAATTACTGCGTGAACCTTTGGACCGTCCTTAGCGCCGAAGATGATCTTTCGTTTCGCCTTGTGGATCAGCATTTATTTCTTCCCGTACATATCTCCGTGCTTCTTGCGCCAAGCGCGGTTCTCGGATGCGGGGACCACGCGGGTATTGGACTTGCCATCACCACCTCCCTTGTCGAGTGGAACCTTGTGGTCGACCTCAGTGCCGTCTCCCTTCTTGGCTGCACCTGCTGCGATGGCATGACGCCGTGCGCGGTTACGATCCACGCGCTTCTCGACGTTCTCGGGCGTCTTCTGGTATGACGCCATGTAAGCCAATTTTTTAGCTGTTGCCTTAGGCATTTTTGATCCTTCCGATTTTACGTTGTAAGTACCACACCGCTTTTTCAAGGTTCTCGACAGGGTCACCTTTCTTGTCCCACCGCGCTATGTACTTGTTGGCGTTCCACAGCAGGGGTTCAGTAGCGTACCACTCGTCCGACACGTCGGCAACCTCGTACTTGCTGAAGGTGTAATGGGAGGGGTGGTTAACCATATCAAACTTCGCGCCGGAGGAATACGAATCCGCCAGCAGGTCCCCCGCCTCGTACTTATCTTTCAGTGGAGCAAGGTCGGCTTCCTTCTCTGCCCGGCGCTTGGCCCAGTATGCCTTCATCTTTGCGCTGCGTGATTTGTTCTGCTTTACTGTAGTCAAAATACAATCTCCTCAAAAAAGTCTTTCAGTTGTTGAACGTCGTCTACTACTATCGCCCAACCTCTGGCTCTTTGAATCTCCTCTATGCGAGCTTTCTGGTTAGGGGTGGTGTTGTTCCTTTTTCCGGGCGCCTTGGTTTCCACAGCCAAGAACTTCCCCATCGGAGGTACGCAGCATATGATGTCTGGTATTCCGACCGTACCGAATCCATTGGACACTGGCATGTAGAACCAGATGCCTTGGGACTTTAGGTAATCCTTCACAGCCTTCTTGACCTTTCCTTCCTCTGTCATTGCCACGCTCCCGGGTCACATGTGTAGCAGCCACACTCGTCGTCTTCATCGCAGTCGTACATGATGACTTCAAGCCTCTGCGCTAGTTCCCTCTCCAGTGGAGTGGACTCCCTTGTCGCCATCACCAAGCGCAGCAACTCTTCGTTGCGGTAGTGGTTGTACGTAGTCACGTCATCTCCTTCCGTTGTATTCACACTTTTTACACGGGCACCATCCCTTGCATAGCCCAGATGGTTTCGGCTCCCACTTATCCAGCTCGAACGCACGTTTCATGCGCTCTACCCTTGGCAGGAACTCTCCCCACACCGTATGTAAGTCCTCGCGCAACAAGGTCTCCTTGTCATGCCTGAACTCTTTCAACCACACGAACGCAGAGTTTACCACCTGCACATCCGGGTAGTACACCATGAGCATGGCAGCGGACAGGAATAGTTGGGTAGACCCCGGTTTCCTATTCCCTGTTTTCCAATCAATCGACATAATCTTGTCGTTGGTAACTACCCCAGCGTCGACAATACCACGGCACCACGCGTTACTGGCCTTCCATGATGTCGGAGTGAACTGCTCGGTGATGGCCAACTCCTTCTCGGCGAACGGCATCCCGCCTGACTTGGGGGCACGTATGACTGCTGCTATCCGCTGAATCTTCTCCATCCCTTCTGGCATCAGCTTGCCCATCTTGATGTAGTCTTCGATGTGCTTGTGCACCTTGGTGCCCCACAGAGCCGCTTCCCCCGGAGGGTCAGAGACTTCCTTTGCCACCTTGGTCATGTAATACTTGCGAGGGCACGTCTCGTAGTTCGTAAGGGAGCTGTAGCTCCATGGTGGCATCTTCATTATTTCCCCTCGCCGTAAGTATCTGCTACGTCACCTTCGCTCCAGACGACTAGCTCAGGCCACCAGCTCGGCGGAGTACGCATTATGGACTGTAGCTCCGCAAGGCGTTCAGCAGCATCAGATTCTGGGACCACGTAACATAGCTCGTCATGGCACGTAAGCGCAAGCGTAAGGCCCGTCTTCTTTTTGAACTCAAGGGCGTTATCTGCGATGATACACCTCGCAAGATGCTGGACGATGTTCTCCGTAATTTTCCCGGCGTAGATACGCGCTTTGTGCCGCCCCTCGCCGTAGAACCACTCGGTCTTGCCATCACTGCTCTCCTTTCGTAAGTGCGGGTATCGGATCATCCCGCGCGGTGTTTTAATACCTTCCTTGGTGGTAACGCACATACCCCACGGGTCCATCTTGTACCCAGCTTCTCCGCTCAGTATGTGCGGCAAGCCCTTGTGGCACGCCTTCCATCCTTCGACGATGTCAACGTACGCCTCCCGCCACTTGGATACAACTTGGTCCGCCTCATCCTGCGGCATGTCGATGCCGGCCATCAGCTTGGCTACCTTCTTGAACGTAGCCGGCCCAGCGCCGAACCCTAACCCTAAGTGCGCTACCTTGCCCACCTGCCGTTGGTCTTTAGTCACTTCCTTCTTGGGTACGCCATACAGGGAACTGGCGAACTCCTTGTATAGATCGGCCTTCTCCGGGTCAGCTTGGAAGAGCTCCATACTGCTGGGTACCTTCCACAGGAAGTGGTTCACCCTAAGCTCGATGCCGGACAAGTCGGCCACGATGACCTTGTACCCCTTTGGCGCTCTCAGGCACATACGCAGCGCGTTGGTGGGCTTGTCGATAATGCTACCATCCTTGTTCCGAGGGACGCGCGGCATGTTCTGGGGGTTATATGCCCATCCCGACCACCTGCCGGTCGTGTCCGCCCCGTAGTATTTCAACGGCACCGGCAGCTTACCGCCGCTAGCATCACTTGCTTGGATGAACGCGTCGAGCCTAGTCTCCAGCAAGGTGCTCTTGACATCCAGTCTGGCCATGGTGGCTGCCGCTACCAGTGGGTTGTCGTGCTCCTTCAACGCGAGGAATTCCTCGTCCGTCTTGGCTAACGCTGGAGCCTGCTTGCCAGTAGCGGGGGACACCTTCATCGGCACCTCTACACCTTGAGCCTCTAGGAAGGCTGCGAACTTGGGAGCTGAGGCTAACTGAGCCCTAGCGTTCTCGATAAGCTCGTCGTCTTCAAGTCCGTCTATCCCCAACTTGGCGGCCAACTGCAACAGGGCATCCCGTTTGCGCTCCCGCTCCTCATCCAACGTCACGGCTAGAAGCCGGCGGTCGACAACAAACTGAGGCTCCACCAACATGCGTATGGTCATGTCGATCAACTTCATCTCGTCGGGGGAAGTCTTCTTCGCCAGAATTTTGAACAAGGATGCACATATCTCGGTGTCGATCTTGTTGTACTCCCGCATCGACGCAATTTCAGCTTCTGTAAAGTCCTTGAGGTGCCGGCCTTTTGTGTTGAGCAATGCGGTATTGTCCTTTGCCTGCAGTCCGTAGTGCTCGGCCAGTGCCTTGAGGGAGCCACCAGCAGTTTTAGCATGATGTGGCCTAGCCATCGCAAGGGTACAGCCCCACATCTTGGGCTTTACTCCGAGCCTCCACGCGATAATCATCGAGTCGAACCCCTCGTTGTTATGTGCGATGACCAGCTTGTCTGACCAGTCGAACGCGGCGAATTGCTTCTTGATGGCCTCCTCACCGAACGTAACGTATGTAGGCTCGTTACCAACCTTGGCCGCACAAGAGATGATCTCCGTCTCAGGGTGCATGACGTACGCCATCGGTGACATCTTCGACAACGTATGCGTTGTGGACCAAAATGTTTCCATATCCAAATACACGGGTATCATAACTCTCCTACCTCCAGCTTATGGGTAACGACATGCTCTTTTCCTACGGCCAAGGTGGCTCTGACAATAGTCTGGTAACTCTTCGGGTCTCGCAGGGTTTCAAATTTGATGTGCCCTTTGGATAGGCACTCAGCCAGTAGCTGTCGTGCAAGGTCTCTGTGTATCGGGGAGTCCCATGTAGACAACATCTTGTCCTTGACCATGGACACCACTGCTTCGTCCGGTAGTGTAGCGACAGCATATAAGACGGGCATGCTTCTCTCCTGTATGTAAGTTGGTGGGGTTGTCACATGACGTGCCCACCGTCACGCTTGAAAGGACGGCTGCAGCAGACCCACTCACTAGGCCCCTACTGCTTACAGCCCTACGCTCGTGCCCATGTGACCTCTGGCCGTTGGACGTAGTCTATACACCATGGGGGCCTACTGAATAATTTGCGACCGACCTGCTTCAATACTTGCTGCCATGTGCTTGATGGCTATGTCCACCATCTCCTTCTTAACGATGTCGCTGTCAGGGAAGGACATGATTACCCGACCCACGCACTCGGACAAGGCGAGGACTACCTCTGCCGGATGTGCCCCGCTGTTGCTGAAACTGTTGAGTGTGTCATGCACCATGCGACTGATCTTCTGTGTATCTACGTCATACGTTGCCATTCTTTTCTCCTAGTAGTTCACTGCATCCTATGCAGCCTGCGTTAGGCTTATACCCCGGGCCGGGCTGCTGGCATCGTCCATTGTCAAGCCAGTCATTGACAATCACCCGGCTGGACACAACCCATCGCCCGCCCATGTAGTTCCGATCTTCGACCATGTAGTCGGCCTCCAACGGCTTGCGGTTGTTCCAGCAGGGCGGGTGCTTACCCTGCTTGACGGTGCTCGGGTGTATGGGGTGGTCAGGCACTGACACGGGCTTCTATCCTTTCTTTTCTCTTGCACTCGCAATACCTGCAAACCTCACCAAGCACATTGAAGGTGCATGTGTTAGTGCGCTCGCCTTCCTCGCGTATCCACATGGCGTAAGTGCGGACCGTGTCTGACAGAACTTTGGCTACCTTCCTGCTGCGTAACCGATCAACGACTTCAGGTTGGCTGTTGCTATCAGCCCATCTCAGAGCGTCTATCAGTTTCATGCCGCAGCCCTCGATTCTATCCTTTCCTGTAGCACCTTTTGGTACTGCTTCACCGGAGCCAACGACTTCTCCCTTGCGAGTATCTTGAAGTACCGCCTGCTGCATTCCTCACTACAGTTGATCTGCTTCGGCTGACCACTCAAGAAGGTTTCGCCACAACACATGCACTTGCGCGGTCGGTGCTTTGACTTCTTCAGATCAGCGGCGACCTTATTCACATGCGTCTGCCGGCATACCGGGGAGCAAAACTTCTGCTTGCTGCTGTGCTTGTTCGCTATCGTAAATCCCTTGCCGCATGTCCTGCAGGTGCGCTGGTTATCGGTCAGCTTCGGCTTAGGTGCGGCAACCTTTGGCGGGAGGCACACAGTGCAGGTATGGTTCAGGTGGCCGTTCGACTTGACCCTGAACTCCGTCTTGAGCCGATCCTCGCCGCATCGCTTGCAGTGCTTGTGCGAGTCAGCCACAGGTGGGCGGGTGGTTACAAGAAGGTTGGCGACTGCCAGTTGCATCATGTTCATTTCACTTGCCCCTTGTGCGGCGGGACGATGTAATCAATGGATGCCAACGCCTTCGCCGGATAAATCTGTACCGATCCTGTCTCAGTGTCCGACTCGACTGCGTACCCTTCCGGCGTCAATGCTGTTGAGTACGTCCCGACGATGATGCCCTGCCAACGACTGCCGGATACTTTGCGAACGTGGTCGCCAATGCGGAACTTGGGCAGCGGAATCTCACCGCCACCGGGGTAAATCTTGCTCATTGAAACTCCCTCCCTTGCTCATATGACTCTCGCTCGTCCATGCTGTTGTGGATAATCAGGTCGTGCTCGCGGTCAATCTCTGGTCGGCACCAGCAGTCTTTTGTCATCTCGTGCTCACGCAGATCATTGACTGGATAAACGTGTTGCCAGTGGTTCATTTGAACTCTCCATCAAAGTCTTCACAGCGGCGCTTGTAGCCGTAGCTTGTGTCGATTGGCGACGTTTGCTTAAACCACTTCGGGCGATGCCCCTTCTGGCACTTGTACTGCGTAGGCTCATCGTTGCTGTAGTGCATGTGGTTACACTCATCACAATGCCGCGTCGGTAGCGTAGGCTTAACCTGCTCCAACGATGCCCACCACTTCTTGAACCCTGCTGGCTCGTACCACGCAGCGCTTCCGCGTGAGCCGTTATGCTTCAACACGGGAACTGGCGCACCATCCATCTTGAGCCGGCCCATTACTGTCTTCTGCGGTACGCCAAGTTCCTCGCACAGTTCCTTGAAGGTACGCAGTGGTTTGTGTGTACCACCGCTCTTAACACGGCGCGTCATGTCGCCAAGAGTTTCTACGAATTTCATTTCTTCACCTCCATCAAATCAACATACTTCCCACACTCATC